>JADZDZ010000019.1 GCA_020850785.1 Candidatus Sumerlaeota bacterium
ATCGGGGACGCGTTCTGCCGTCAGCGGCGCTGTCGGCAGGATCACCATCTGATCCCCCTTTGAACCCACCGTAAGGCTCTGCATCACCGGCTGGATTCCTTCCGTGATCGCCGTCAGGTAATGGTTCCCCACGGCCACCTTCTCCGTGAAGGGGGCAAAACCGAGGCGTTTGCCATCCAGCCAAACCTCCATCTGGATCGCCGCCGGCGTTTCAAACCGCACATTCACCAGCGTCCTCGTGGTCAGCGCCTCGCCGAATTTGACCGGCTCCGGGGCCGCGCAGACTCTTCCCGCCAAAGCACTTACGAGCACAATCCAGAGCACTGACAACGCCTTGCGCCAGTCGATTTTTCTCTGGGGAAGGAGGGGGAAGTGCGGCAGCGGAAGGGGCATCATGGATGGGCCAGAGAAGGTTTTTCATCAGCCGGGTCACGTCAAGGATTGACAGCGGAGGGGTCCGGCAACAAAGGTAAACCAAATGGTTAAGCGTTCTGTCTCCCTCGATGCCACGTTTCATGCGCTCGCCGATCCCACCCGGCGGCAGATTTACTCCCGTCTGGTGCGCTCGGAGGCGTCGGTCCTTGAAATCGCCAGGCCCTTCCGGATGTCGCTGCCCGCCGTGTCCAAACACCTCGGTGTGCTGCGGCGCGCGGGCCTGATCACCCTGCGGCAGCGTGGACGCACGCGATATTGCCGCGCGGTGGACGCGCCACTGGCGGAAGCGACGCAATGGATCAATGAGCAGCGGCAGTTCTGGGAGAACCAGCTCGCTTCACTGAAGGAGTTTTTGGAATCCAACGAAGAAAAAGGACAGGAGCAAAAATCATGAATCAGACAGAAGCTGAAACATCTCTGACCGTCAGGCAGATCATCCGCGTTCCGCGGGAAAAGGTTTTCGATGCCTTCGTCATTCCCGAAGTGCGGAAGCAGTGGTGGTCCGCGGGACCGGGAAACCGCTGCACCCTGTGCGAGATTGATGGCCGCGCGGGCGGCGCCTATCGCATCAACATGCTGTCGCAGGGAACCGAGCACATCATGAGCGGCAGTTTCAGGGAATTTTCCCGCCCCGAAAAACTGGTGTTCACGTGGACGAGCGGTGATGCCGTGGACAGCGTTGTCACGGTGCTGTTCCGCGCCATTGACGCGAAGACGACGGAAGTATCCCTCACGCACGAGCGCCTTCCCAATGTTGTCTCGCGCGACGAGCACGCAAGGGGTTGGGCCGGTTGCATGGAATCGCTGCGGCTGCTGCAGGAGGAAGGAATCGGCGACGCGCAGAAGCACTTCCAGCTCATCGTGCGCGCGGAAGCGTCCCTCGAAAAAGCCTACCGTGCGCTCACCACGGCGGAAGGCCTCCGGGGTTGGTGGACAAACTCATGCGACGTGGGAACGAAGGTGGGCGAGACACTGACATTCCGCTTCGGCGCATCGTGGAAGAAGTTCCAGATCGAGAAACTGGAGCCGAATCGCGAGGTGCGGTGGCGCTGCATTGACCAATACCTCGACAACATGAAGAAGGCGAACGAATGGGTTGGCACGTCGGTGCTGTTTCAGTTGTCCGAGCATCCGAAGGGGGGCACCCGAATTCTGCTGCAGCATCTCGGTTTCACGCCGCAGTTCGAATGCTACCAAATCTGCGAGGAAGGATGGCACCATTTCGCCGGCAGGAGCCTGAAGAAGTACGTGGAAACGGGCACCGGCCAGCCCTTCATTGCGGAGACAATGCAAAGCTGCAAGGATGTGGAACGAAGTGCCGTTTGAAAAATGGTCGGGGCGGCGGGATGTGAACCCACGACCCCTTGCCCCCCAGACAAGTGCGCTAACCAGGCTGCGCCACGCCCCGACCGTGTGAGGGACGCAAGAGTAGGCGGGGCCGCTCCCAACGCAAGGCAAAGTAGCGCGCCAAAGTCGGGGTTTTTTCAGGACCCCGGAGCACAAGAAAAATCCCCGCTGCTGATGCAGCGGGGATTTTTTGTAGCCGTAGGTTGTTGCAGTACGTCAGTGCGCGTCACTTTCTATCGCTTAAGGGGAATGACGATACCGAAATTTCCCGCAGGTAAACCGGTATTGACGGGTCATTGTCGGAGAGGGACACCCACAACCAGTCGAAGCTGAACAGCATTTCCTGACCGTCCAACTCTTCCGGCGTCTGGAAGGTGATGGAGTACACCTGAGCGTCCTGACCAACCGGCGTCACGCAGTTCGGGTTCATCGATTCCGACAACACGTAAACCGCGTACTTCATGTTTCCGGAGTTCACGCGGCCACGGAATGTCGGCACGTTGCTCTTGGTCTCTTCGGTCGCGCCGCTTGTGAAGAAGAAGAACGCCTGATAGAGACGCGTGTGATCCATCGTCACGAGGTTCGCGCCTTCCGGAGATCCCCAGTAAGCGTACTGGACGGCGAAGGCATTTCCGCGCGGAAGCGTCGTGCTTTCCGTGCCCACGATCTTCAGGCCCAGAGGATCGGCGGACGGGAAGGCCACATCAAGGAAGCCCGCCGCATCGCGACCCGTCCAGCCGTGGGTCTGCGAATCCGTGAACACCTGATGCAATTCCTCCCGGCTTTCGCCGTCGTAGAATGGCGTCATGTCGAATGCGTCGATCATCACATGATCGAGGAAGAGCGACGTCGTTGCCGAATCGCGCGCATCGAAGTTGAGCAGGTCGAAGCTGAGCGTGAAGCGGCGATCACCCTGCGGCATGTGGATATAGAACGGATAGTGGCGCATCGAGGTCGATGGTGAATAGTCACCATTTTCCGAGGCGGTCACCACCAGCACGTCGGACTGTTGCAGCGATTCGGTGTTTGCGCGCAGGCGAACCGTCGGCACCGTGGAAAGGTCGGTGCTGTCGCTTCGCAGGCCGTAGGTCACGCGGTAATAATCGCTGTTGGTGATTTCTGCGAACTCATCATCCTGCAATCCGCGCACGCCATCCGTCGGTGTCACCGCGAAATCGTCCGGACGGCCTGTGACAATCAGTGGCGACAGCCAGAAGCCGAAGCTGTTCGTGTTGTCGTTTGGCGTGATGCCAAGCGATGCGTTGCTGGAGGACGTCGGGTGCAGGAACGGTTCCGGCGAGAAGTACTGCCACCCCTGCGGCGATTCGTCGAAGGGGATGTCGATATGATCAGGTGCTTCCCAAACCAACGTGGTTGTGCAATTGAAGGCGCCATTTTCCGTCGTGCCACTTGCAACGATGGAATCCTCACCTTCCTCGGCACTTGCAAGGTCCAGCGTCGCGACGCCGTTTGCATCCGTGGTCACCGTCTGCATCACGCCGATGTTCGGGCCGGAGACCACTTGGAAGTGAACGTCCGTGTTCGGAATTGGCGTGTGTATGCTTGGTTCATTGAGCACGAAGAGGGACAGCGTGACGGTCGCGATGTCTCCCGGATAGACCTCATACGTATTCTCGGAGAATTCGCACTGAATGGCGCAATTGACTGAGAAGGTCACGCTGCATGTCGAAATGTTTCCCGACGAGTATGTCGCCGTGAAGGTCACGGTGTGTTGGCCCGCAGAGTAGGTGCCGGAGGCATCCGCGCCGTTGGCGTTTTCGGAATTCGTGATCGTCACCGCACAATTGTCAGTTGCCGTCGCGGGAGACATGGTCACCGTCGCATGGCAATTCGCATCCGACGGGCCCACGGCGATATTCGTGGGACAGGTAATGACCGGTGGCGTCGTATCCTGCACTGTGACGGAGCTTTCACACGATGTGGAATCGCCCTCGTCATCCGTAACCGTGAGAACGACAGGCGTCGTCCCCAGTCCGAAGGGACCTGACGGATTCATCGTGAGGCTGACGGTGCCGCCGTCAGGGTCGTTGGAGCCATTGTCAATCTGATCAGCCGTTACATCCGCCTGACAGTTCGCCCCCGCTTCCACCGTCACCGGCTGGCAGATCGCGATCGGCGGCGCCGTGTTTGTGAGGTTGAAGGGAACACCAACGACTTCCGTGTCCTCCGGAACGGCGATCACCTGGTACGAACCAATGGTGCCGTTCGCCGTAACGCTCAAGGACGTCAGCCCATCCTCACCGATTCCTATGATCTGTGGATCACCGGCGATGGTCAAACTCGCCCCGGAAACAGGTGCCGTGAAGCGAACACTTTGCCCTGCGGCCGGCAGGCCTTCGCCATCGAGCACACTCACCACCAACGGATCTGCGAAGTTGGTGTTGATGTTTGTTTTCTGGTTGTCGCCACCCTCGATCGCAATCGACGCAGGAATGTAACGCCGCTCAACAGAGCCCACGTCGTAGCCCTTGCCGATGGGGCGTCCAATGCCGCGTTGATCAAGCGGCCTTGTCGTATCTTCATTTGCTGCATCGAGCGCGATGCTTTCCGATCCCGGCATCACCGTGTCCGTCGAACCACCATTGTCCGACAGGGAACCCATGGCCACCAGAAGCGGTACGCCCGGGGCGCCGACCTGATCGCTAACATCGAAGACCGTGCCATTGCTTCCCGCACTGTCACCGATGATGTTGCCGCCAAGGGAGTTGAAATCCGTTTCCGATCCGGCGAACAAATCGGGGTAATTGTTGCCAAAGACCGCCCTGCCGGGGTCGCTCCTAACGGTTGAATTGTCCGCGTTGTTTGCGACAACGGTGTTCGTCAGTGAAGTCAGAAGGAAGAAGAACGGCCCCTTCTGCGTCGATTTACCAAACTGCCTGAATGTTGCGATCCCACCACCTTCCCCCTCTCCGTCACCGTCTGCATCAGCGGTGTTGCCAACGATCGTGTTGAATTCAGAATAAACGAAACCGAATACGTTGCTGATGGCACCGCCATCGCCATCGGTTCGATTTCCCGCGAAGGTGGAATTGACGATGAAGGTGCTTTCCACGTTGTGGACCGCACCGCCCGCAACGGATGCATAGTTGCCGACGAACGTGCAGGAATCAATGGTTGCAACGTCCCCCACGAAGATCGCGCCGCCGACATATTCCGCTGCACTGTTTTCA
>JADZDZ010000020.1 GCA_020850785.1 Candidatus Sumerlaeota bacterium
AGGGCGTCAAATTTTCCACGCCGATTCTAATTGGGCTTCATGGCCTCCTGATGAGCCCCGGCAAGGGGATGTTCTTCTTCTCCCCCGCGTTGCTGCGTGGCATCTGGGGCTGGGCTCAGGCGCCCCACAGAATGCGCTGGCTGGCGTGGCTCACGCTGTTTGCCTACGTCCCCTTGTTCATCATGATGGCGCTGTGGCAGAATTGGGCCGGTGGCTGGTGCTGGGGTCCGCGCCACGTCATGCAGGTGCATCTTCCGCTGATGCTCGGCTCTGTTTTCCTCTTCCAGCAGGCGCTGTCACTGCCGCGCCGCGTGATTGTCGGGGCCGCGCTGCTCGTGGGTGCGCTGGTTCAGCTTTACGGCTCCAGCCAGAGCCCGCTGGAATATTATCGTGAATATTTCACGACCTACCGCGATGGAATCTATCATCAGGTGAACATGGAACCGCTTCAGCAGCAGGCCATCGGGCGCGATTTTGTTTTCGCCTTCCGCAACCTTGATGGCAGCCAATCAGCCGACATAAACCCAACCATGTTTCCCGCGCCGATTCTTGATTCCATCTACGTCCCGCAGCATTCGCAGTGGGCCTCGTACCACCAGATGTGGCAAATCGGCTTCTGTGACTTCTACTTCTGGAACGCGCTCACCAATCGCAAACTTCCCAATCGCTGGGGCCAGCCGTGAAGGAAAACAAGCGCATCCGGCGCACACAGGTTAAACGCTGGGGCGGCGGCCTGCTGGCCTTCGTCATCATCAACTTCGTGCTGCGCATGCTGCTGATTCCCATCAACGCGGGCGAGTATACCGACGGCATCCTGCAACTGACGCAGTTCTACGAGCCGACCTCGCTGTGGCCGCCGCTCTACACCGCGCTCTGCTGGCCGCTTTCGTTGATCGTCGGCCCGCTGTGGTCCGGCCGCGTCGTCAGCGCACTCTTCAGCACCGCCGCAGTGATTCCCATCTACCTGATGGCGCTGCGATGCTTCGGCGCACGCGCCGCTGTTTTTGCGGCCCTCATGTACACCGTTGCGCCGGTGTCGCTGCGTTGGGCGCCGCGTGTGATGACCGACGCGACCTTCAGTTTCTTTTTCTGGTGTGCGTGCGACCGGATCCTCGCAGCGCAGGCAGCGCTGGACCGCGCCGAAGCGAATCGCGCGCTCGCATGGGCCTGCGCCTGGGGCACCCTTGCCACCGCCACGCGCTATCAGGGGTTCATGCTCATTCCCCCCGTTGTCGCCGTCGCGATTTATCATTGGGTGCAGCATAAGTTCTTCCCCCTGAAAGGGGTGATGAGCATCCTCATGTACACACTGATCGTCCCCTGGCTGCTGCATGTGGGGATGCTGCACGGACAACAGTTTGAAGAACGCACCGCAAACCTCGGCGCGCAAATGCTGCTGATTGTCGGCGAGCCATTCCTTCTCTACATCCCCTACTTCCTCACCTATCCCGTGGCCTTGTTGACGATGCTTGGCATGAATCAGGGACGCGCGCGGCCCCGCCATTCCATGATGCCAATCACCTTGTATGTTCTTGCGGTGCTCTTCGTCGCCCAGTCCCTTTTCGGAAGTTTTCAGGAACGCTACTTCCTCCCCTTCTTTGGCTTCTGCTACATCTATGCAGGCCTTGGCCTCGCGATCATGGATCACCGCTACCGCCGCAGGTGCCCGCGCCTTCGCCCCTACATCCCCATTGTCACCTGCGTGTGGAGCCTGTTCGTCGCGGCCCTTGTCCTTATCGGGAGCCGCGAAGCCTTCAGCGACGTGCGTTCCGCCGCAAAGTACGTGCGCGAACTTGCGCCGCAAAGCAACGAGGAGCGCGCCTACACCAACGAGGGCTGGTGGCATTTTCAATCCCGCGCCACCGCCGCGCCGCAAATGCGCTTCTTCTCAGGCCGCATGGTTTTCGGCCTCACGGAGGAATATCTTAGCGGCCGCATTCCGCTGCGGCACGGCGATCTGGTGATCCTCTCCTCACGCTACGATGACGGCAGGCAGGCGGCGCGTTTGGCGGAGCACTATCGCCTGCAGCCGCTGAAGACCTTCCACGCCGCAGTGACGCCCATTTTTCCCGACATCATGTCCATCCCCAACACCGACCAAAGCATGATGGCGTGGGCATACCGCTACGTTCCCCAAAATTTTTCGACAACCGTCTATCGCATCGAAACACCTGCGGGGCGCTGATGCAGCGCATGACGCCCGCCGCCTTCCGCAACATCGCCTTCGCAGTGATGGCGTCCGCCATCGCCGTCGTTTTCTTCGCGGCGCCCCATGCACTTCGTTCCGGCGACGGTTTGGAACTGACTGCGGTTGCCGCACATCTCGGCGTCGCCCACCCCAGCGGCTATCCGCTGCTCACGCTGCTCGGATACATCGCGATCCACCTTCTCCCCGTGGAACCGTACACCGCGATGCTGCTCCTCTGCCGCGCCGCCGCGTTGCTGTCCCTGCTCTTCGTCGCGGCCACCACGCGCCGCGCACTGCTTGCCTTCTCGTTCGATCATCACACAGCCACCATTGTCAGCGCAGCAGGAACGCTGACGCTCGCCCTCAGCGTCACTTTTCGCGAAGCTGTTCTTTCCGTGGAGGTTTACGCGCTCAACGCCATGTTCCTTTCCGCCATCGCATGGTTGCTGCTGCCGCGTCATGAGCAACCCACGACACCGGGCAGGTTGATCAGCGCCGGTGCGCTGGCGGGACTGGCAGCGGCGAATCATCTCACGTCATTGTCCATCGCGCCGCTGGTCGTGCTGATGGCGGTCGCCATTTTCAAACGATCGCGCAATGTTGTGACACCGCTCGTGACGGCGCTCCTCTTCATCATCCTTCCGGTGATTCTCTACGCGTCGTTCATGCTTCGCGCGGAACAACAGCACGCGATCCTGTGGGGCGCGCCCTATGGTTTTGAAAACCTGCTGAACCACATTCGCGGCGGCGAGTATCGCAGCTTTCAATTCCTGATGGAACAACCCAATCGCGCATTCACGCTGGAATCATACGGACAATTCTTCTTCAGTCGTGCCTACATGCTCACCTACGCCGCAGGATCGATTCCTTTCGGGTTCGGCATGACCGTGATGATTTCCGGCGCGTTGTTGATTGTCGGATTCCTCTGCGGCTCTGGTTTCCTGTTGAAGGAACGCACGCAGCACTTCCACTCCGCCGGAGTGTCCGTCGCGGTGCTGATGCAACTGGGTTTCATTTTCACCTACAACATCCCGGATATCTTCGACTACTTCCTCGGCCTCTTCATTCTGGCCGCCCCTGCCGTTATGCTGGGTCTCTGCGTCCTGCTGCGCCTCGCTTTTCGGCGATTGCAGTTCCCCGAAGAAAAATCCACGCGCGCCATCACCATGCTTGCGGGTGCCGTCGCACTGCTCGGATGCGGGAAGCTGATTGAATGGAAGCGCAACGGGACGGAGGAAATCGTGGCCTCCTGGCTGGACACGATCAGCGGGAAACTGCCGGAAAACTCCGCCGTCATTACCGCTGGGGATTACGATCTCTATCCGCTCTGGTACCTGCAATTTGCCGAGGGAAAGCGGCGCGATCTTTTCGTGTACGGCGGAAATTTCGTCCGCTTCCCATGGTTTCGCAAAACGCTCGCGCCCGATGATCCCCGCACTGCCGCCGTCGGATTTCACGCTGCTCCGCCCACGTCGCTTCAGCAGTATATTGACGATTTGCAGGAGAAGGTCATCGATCCCATCTTGCCCTACGGTGGCGTCTATACAACCTTCCCGAACCTGATGGAACGCGAGGAACTGGCGAAGCACTACCGCATCGTGGCGGTGGGATCGCTGATTCCCGACAAGGATTTGATCCTTGCACAGCGTTTGGGGCTTCCCACCCCACCGCCGGTGCTCTACAAAATCGAACCCAGACAATAATGGCAAAGACGCCCCGCAAACCGCTCCTCTCCGTCATCGTGCCCGTTTACAACGAGCGCCGCACGATCGAATTGCTGCTGGAGAAGGTCCGCGCCATCGACGTGGACAAGGAAATCATCGTTGTGGACGGCGCGAGCGAGGACGGCACCGTCGAAATTCTTCGCGAACAGAAAAAAATTCCCGGCACTCGCGTGATCCTTCAGCGGGAACGTCGTGGTCGCGGCAATGCGTTGAAGGTCGGCATTCGCGCCGCGCGCGGCGAATACATCATCTTCCAGGATGCGGACCTTGAGCTGGACCCCAGCGATTATCCCTCGCTGCTGAAGCCAATCCTCGACGGAAAGGCGGACGTCGTCTTCGGTTCGCGTTTGCTGCGCGGAAGGCCGAAGATGGGTTTCCTCCAGTATTGGGGAAACAAGGTGATCAACTGGTCCGTGAACATCCTCTACACGCCTGAACTGCGCGGTGCCTGGCTGACCTATGTGGAGACCTGTTATCAGGTTTTCAAGCGGGACGCTTTTCGCGATTTCCAGATTCGCAACAACCATTTCGCCTTCACCGTGGAACTGACGGTCCGCCTTATTCTGGCCGGTTATCGCATCAAGGAAATTCCCATTTCCTATTTTCCGCGCGGCAAGGCGGAGGGGAAAAAAATTTACTGGGGTGACGGCGTTGCCTCACTCTGGACGCTATTCCGAATTCGGATATTCAACTAACAAATGACGTATATACAAGCCATCATTCTTGGCATCGTGGAAGGCCTCACGGAATTCCTGCCCGTGTCTTCCACAGGCCACCTGATTCTCGCGTCCAGCCTGCTGGGCCTGAAGGACGACAAGGCGCTTCATGCCTATCAGGTGGTCATCCAACTGGGAGCAATCCTTGCCGTTCTTGCGCTCTACAAGGACCGCGCGCTGCAAATGCTGGCGGGAATTTTTGGCAGGAATCCAGCGGGCTTGCGATTGTTTCTCATGCTCATCACCGCCTTCATTCCCGCAGCAATTCTCGGCAAGCTGCTGGATGACCCCATCGACAAATTGCTTTTCCACCCGATCCCCGTCGCCTGCGCGCTGATCGTGGGCGGCATTGTCATGATCGCCGTGGAGCGACTTGTCGTCCATCCTCGCGAACACAATGCCACCACACCCCTCAAGCATATCGACGGCATGACGTACATGGATGCGTTCGTGATTGGCCTGTTCCAGTGCTGCGCCCTGTGGCCGGGAACCTCCCGTTCCATGAGCACCATCATTGGCGCCCAGCTTCGCCGCTTCTCAAACGTCGCCGCCGCGGAAATCAGCTTCCTCCTCGCGCTTCCCACGCTCGGCGCCGCAACGCTCTACAAGCTGATCAAGGAACGGGAGGCCCTGATGGCCATTCCGGACGCGACTCCGCTCATCATTGTGGGAAACATTGTCGCCTTCATTGTCGCCTTTCTTGTCGTAAAATGGTTCGTGAAGGTCGTCACGCGCTGGGGAATGACCCCCTTTGGAATTTACCGTATCATCATCGGCGCGGTCTTTCTCTGGCTTGCCATGAAGGGCGTGCTTGATTTCAAGTCGTCGTGAAGAATTGCGGAGACTTCGGACAATATTGAAGCCTCTTTTGTTGATAAGGTGATCACGACCATTTCAAGGACGTCATTATAGTCAATGCTGCGCCGCCTCGCGAGGAGCCCCAGCTTTCGCACGGCCACCGTCGCGCTGTTTTTTGCGGCTCTGTTCAGTGCTTTTGTGGAGCCCCTCCATACCGCTGGAATCCTGCGGCTGAAAACCGGCGACTACAACTGGTTGTGGATTCCGACGCTTCGATCACTGCTGGGCTTGGCGGGGACCCTCCTTTTACCCATCATTGTGCTGGCGCGCTGTCCCAGAATCATTTCGCAATCGAGTATTGGGCGCGAAATTGTTGGCGGAATAATTTTCACAATAATCGCAATCGCCTGTATCCTGCAAATGCAGGGCGTCGACGCTTTTGCCGATACTCTCTTCGCCATTTTATCGATTTTGGTGTGCCTGATTGCATGGTATTTGATATTTCGTTTTCCTATTAGTCGTTATCGATTTTCCGAGAAACTCATTTATATTGTCATTCCTGTCGCGACGATCCTGATCGGCAGTGCCGCAAGTGCATATCTCTACAAAGGCTTTCTGGTCTTTTCCGACTCCCAATCACAACTTGCCCAGGCGCGCCTGCTGCTGACGGGAAATGTGACATGGAAGATCGATCAGGGACTGCGTGATGTGCTTGCATTTCCCTACGCGCTTGAAACGGTTCCCAGCTATTCACAATATCCACCGGGTCATCTGATGGGGATGGCGCTTGTGATGGCGATGAAATTGCCACCGGTTGCGTGGGGGATCATCATGTTCGCGGTGACCGCGCTCCTTTCCGCGCAAGTCGCGGGACGCATTGCGGGCCGCAGCGCCGCAATTCTGGCGGGCTCGCTCGTCTCCCTCTCGCCGCTCATCCACATGATGGCCACGAACGGAATGAACCACATGACAGCGGCGGCGCTTTCGATGGCGACCCTCCTCTGTTTC
>JADZDZ010000021.1 GCA_020850785.1 Candidatus Sumerlaeota bacterium
CGGCATTGATATTAAGTGATTTCCCGCAAGGAGTAGGGATTGACCGCCTGCTCCTTGCAAATCACTTTTTGCAGTACTGATTGTTGAGAAGCGTAATTCGGAATCCATGGGGCCGGACGGCCCTCCAGGAGATCGCCGGGTATGAGCAAGTGTCAGGTGTGCGGGTACGAGAATCCCGACGACGCAAAGACCTGCCTGAATTGCGGCAGTCCCGTCGAAAAACAGAAGGTTAGCGAACCGCTGGATGACATCAGCGGTGAGGCTACCGTCATGCTTGGAATGCCCACTCGCTCCGGAATCAAGACTCCGATCATCCCCGGCGCGCCTCCACCGGCCCAGTCCGCACCGCCCTCCACGTCGCGCCCCCCAACGCCATTTCCCCCGGCGGCAACGCCGAATATTCCACCACCTCCGCCGCCCCCGGCACGGCCCGGCGCATCGGCGCCTCCGCCGTTCATCCAGCGCGCGGGATCGGTTCCGCCGCCACCGCCATCACATGCCGGCGGAGTTCCTCCGCCACCCGTGATGGGGGGCAACGCCTCACCGCCGCCTCCCGCATTTGCAGCGGGCGGAGGCGCACAGCCTGTTTCCTTCGGACCTCCCAAGAATAACACGCTGGCAATCGTCAGCCTTGCCACGGGCATCGTGTCAGACTTGGCATTCTGCTGCTGTCTCCTCGGGCTCCCCACTGCGATCACCGCGATTATAACGGGAATCATTGCGCGGAAGCAGATCGCCGAGAGCGGAGGCTCCCAGACTGGCGACAAACTCGCGCTCGCAGGCATCATCTGCGGCGCCGTCTCGATCATTCTTTTTGTTGGGTGGGTAATTCTGAATCTTGTGACCGGTGGCGCTCAGGCGTGGTCCACCATGCCGGGGCAATTTGGTAGCTGACGAAGGTGTCTTCCGGCTCCCGCATAGCCCTCTATCCCGGCTCATTTGATGGATTGACTTACGGCCACCTGGATCTGATCCAGCGTGGCTGTAAGCTTTTTGACCAACTCATCATCGGCGTCGCCAACAACTCGCGCAAGACCGCCTGGTTCACGCGCGAGGAACGCGTTGCCCTCGTGACCGAATGCACGCGCGACCTGCCAAACGTCAGCGCCGTTGTGCTCGACGGCCTTACCGTGGACGTCGCCGCGAAGTTAGGCGCGCAGTTCATCGTCCGCGGCCTGCGCGCCGTCAGCGACTTCGAATTTGAGTTCCAGATGTCCATCATGAATCGCCGCCTAAACCCAGCGGTGGAAACCATCTTCCTCGCGCCCGCCACCGAGTATGTTTTCCTCAGTTCATCGATGGTGAAGGAGGTCTGGTCCCTTGGCGGGGACGTCCTCCCGTTCGTGCCACCGGCGATTCTCCGCGCATTTGAGCAACGGAAGGCCCGCATCGCCTAGCGTTGCGTGTTGACGCATCATCCGCCTCCAAAGAAACTGCGGCCCATGAGCTTGGACGTCGCATCCTCCCCCCAAAACCTACCCCATCCCGGTTCGGAAACCCCCGCCAGCCTCGCGGCGCGGGGCCGCCGCCTGCCCGAATGGATTCGCGGACACATCCCCTCCGGAAGCGGCTACTCGTCGATCAAGTCCCTCGTCAGCGAGCAGCGCCTTCACACCGTTTGCGAAGAAGCCCGCTGCCCGAATCTGGGCGAATGCTGGAGCCGCGGCACGGCCACCTTCATGATCCTTGGGGACACCTGCACGCGCGCCTGCACCTTCTGCGCCGTGAAGACAGGTCGTCCCACGGAGCTTGATCTGGATGAACCCCGCCGCGTTGCGGAGTCGATCAAGCTGATGCGGCTGCGCCATGCAGTGATCACCAGCGTCAACCGCGATGAGTTGTTGGATGGTGGCGCGTCCATCTTCGCGGAACTGATTCGTCAGGTTCGCATTCAAGCACCCGATTGCCGGATCGAACTTCTCATCCCCGACATGATGGGCGTGCGTGAATCGTTGGACAAAATCTTCGTCGAAAAACCCGACATCCTGAACCACAATCTTGAAACCGTCCCGCGTCTCTATCGCGAAGTGCGCCCCTCCGCATCCTACGGGCGTTCGCTCAACGTGCTGTCGCAGGCAAAGGAGGCGGGCCTGAAGACCAAGAGCGGCATGATGCTTGGCCTCGGCGAGAGCATTGATGAAGTGCGCGACGTGATGCGCGATCTGCGCACGATTGATTGCGACATTCTCACGCTCGGCCAATACCTGCGCCCCGCCGACTGGCATCATGAAGTCGTCCGCTACGTGCATCCCGATGAGTTCGCCATGCTAAAGAAGGAAGGCATGGCGATGGGCTTCGCGCACGTTGAATCCGGCCCCCTTGTGCGCAGCTCCTACCACGCCGATGAACAATCCGCCTCGGCGGTGCGCGACGGCGCCCATTGATCCCGCGCCACGGCCACAAACGTGACCTCCTTCGCAAACATTCGCCTCGATGAAATCAAGCGCGACTGCCGCTACTACACCGGCTACAAGCCATGCCATCGCTTCGATGGTTGTCCCGACTGCCCACACTATGCGCCGCGTGGTGAGCAAATCCTCATCATCAAGCTGGGCGCGATGGGCGACGTGCTCCGCACGAAGGCGATCCTTCCCGGCCTGAAACGCGAACATCCCACTTCGTGGATCGTTTGGTTGACGGAGGCGGGCAGCGAAAGCCTCGCCCGTGATCCGCTGGTTGATGAAGTGGTGACGTTCAATCCTGCGGGGCTCCTCCAATTGGAAGGGCGCCGTTTCGCGCGGCTCATTTGCCTCGACAAGGACAGGCACGCCGTCTCGCTTGCCGCAAGGATTGAAGCGGATCGCAAGCAGGGCTTTGCCCCCACCGAATACAACACCATCAGCGTCTGGAATGAAGCCGCCATGTACGCGCTGCGGCTGGGCCTTTCCGATGAGTTGAAGTATCGCATCAATGAAAAGTCCATGCCACAGATCGTGACAGAGGCGTGCGAGTTGCCATGGATCGGCGATGGCTATTCGCTGATGTTGAACGACGCCATGAGGGCCTCCGCGGACAAGCGTTGGCACGAAATCCTTGGCGTGCAGGGACAGGGAAAAACCGTCATCGGCCTCAACACCGGCTGCGGCCCCGTTTTCGCCACCAAGGGCTGGTCCCTTGATCGCATGAAGGATTTTGTGGAGTTGATGCGGAAGCGCAGCGACGTCGTCCTCATGCTGCTTGGCGGGCCGCGCGAAAGAGAAATTCACCGCGAGTTGATGCGCGTTGCAGGACCGGATGCAGGCGTCAGGATTTTTGATTCCGGGAATGACAATCCCTTGGAGTTTTTCTTCGCCCTCGTCGCGAAATGCAGCGCGGTGCTGACGGCGGATTCATTGGCGCTTCACATCGCTGTGGCGCTTCAGGTGCCAGTGGTTTCCTGGTTCGGACCCACCTGTGCGCAGGAGATCGACCTCTACGGCAGGGGAGAAAAGTTGGTGACTGATTTCGCCTGCGCTCCCTGTTATTTGAAGGTTTGTCCCAAGGAGGTCACCTGCATGGAATCGCTTTCCGCGCAGGCGGTCGCCGATGCGATGGACCGCGTTCTTGCCGCGTCCGCTTCATGAGCGGGCCCGCCGCGAACAACTATTCGCGCGTTCGGTTCGCTCTCAAGGTCATCGCCGTCTGCGTCCTGTTGCCGCTCGCGCTGGCGCCGTTTCTCTACGCCGCGAAAGTCATCCAGTTCTATCCCTACTCGATTGATCGCGAGGAAGCATTCCTCCTTCAACAAGCCGTGGAACTCACGAAGGGGAATTCGATCTATCACGACATCTCAACGGAACCATACACCGTTGGCAACTATCCGCCCGTGTACCCGTGGGTCTTCAGCCTATTGCTGCGCATTGGCGCCGGAGGTCTGGCCGCGGGGCGCGCAATTGTCATGGTGGCGACTGCGGGAATTGCGCTGTGCATCGCGGGAATAGTTTTCCGGCAAACGCGCAATTGGTTCGCCGCAGTCGTCGCGCCGTTGTTGTTCCTCGCGACCTATGAAGTCCAATACTGGATACCCTTCGCGCGTGTGGATATTCCCGCGCTCTTCTTCACTACGCTGGGCCTTTTGTTGTTTGTATGGTCCGACAAGAAGTGGGCGCTCATTTCCTCGGCGATTGTTTTCACCGTGGCCGCCTTCACCAAGCAGACGGAAGTCATCGCGCCAATTGCGTGCGTGGCGACGATGCTGATTTTTCGGCGGTTTCGTGACGCGCTTGCATTCGGCGGAATCTTCGTGGGCCTGTGCCTTGTCACTCTTCTGATTCTCAACGCGGCCACCAGCGGCGAGTTCTGGAAGCACACGGTCACCTACAACCAGAATACCATGAAATGGTCGCTCGCGTTTCCTCTTTGGCGCCACATCCTCCGGCTCTATGGGGTGCAAATCGCGCTGGTGATCGTGCTTGTGTCATTCAATTTTCGTCGATTGCTCGAAACGCGCGAGCGCGCCGCGACGATTTTCTTCGGTGCTCTCTCGCTCCTCTCGCTCGTGTCCATCAGCAAGGTCGGCTCCGACGTGAACTACCTGCTCACGCCGGAAATCGCGCTGGCGATGTTGATCGGAATTCTGCTCCCTTTGTGTCACTCGCCGGGTGGATCGCGCAGGTGGTTTGCAATCGCATCCTGTGTGCTGCTCGCCGCGCACATCGCGCACACGTGGCGGCCCGGCATCCAAATGATAATCCGGAAGCAACCACCCGATGCGATGAGCAGGAACAATGCGGATGCGGTGCTGCTTGCGGTGAACGAAACAAAGGGCGAGGTCCTTGGCGAGGATGCGATCTTCCCAATTCTTGACCATCGCCCCGTGGTTTACCAGCCCTTCATCATGACGCAGCTTTCGCAGGAAGGAAAATGGAATCAGGCCGCCTTCGTGCAGGATTTGCGACGCGGCCGCTTCTCGCTGATCCTCACCATGAATTGCCTTGGTCCCGATTGCGTCGTGCCCGGTTTTACGCAGGAAATGCGCAGCGCAATTCTTGAGCGTTACGAACTGCAGGGCGCTGTTCCCCTCTATCCAAACCAGCAGCGATTCTTTTACACACCCAAGCCCATCACGAGCGAATCACCATGACGAAAAAGTCCACAAGAGCCCCGAAAGTTTCCGACGTGCTGCGCGTCGTTCACGAAATCGCGCCGCCCCATCTTGCGGAATCCTACGACAACGTTGGCTTACAGATCGGCGATCCCAATGCCGCCGTCCAAAAAATTCTGGTGGGATTGGAAGTGACGAAGGAATTCCTGAAGGAAGCGGACCAGACAAAGGCCGACTTGTTGATCACGCATCATCCGCTGATTTTCCTGCCGATCAAGAGCATCACGGAGGATAAGCCCGGCGCCCAACTGATCGCAGAGGTGATTCGTTCCCGCAGGTCACTCATCGCCGCGCACACAAACCTGGATTCCGTGCCCAACGGAACAAACGGGGAGCTTGCCGACCGCATTGGCCTGCAAACGGCCGGGCGGAAAATCTTCCGCCCCAACAGGCCCGAAGCCCGCTTTGTGAAGTACTGCGTCTTTGTGCCGAAATCTCATGTCGAGAAAGTCATCGAGGCCGTTTCCAATGCAGGCGCGGGAATTTTCGGCGACTACTCCCACTGCACCTTCGGCGCTCCCGGCACCGGCACGTTCAAACCACTCCCCGGCGCAAATCCCTACGCGGGAAAGGTGGGGGAACTGGCCCACGAGGAGGAAATCCGCCTTGAAGCGCGATGCACGAAGGCGGTGCTTCCGCGCGTACTGCGTGCCGTGCGCGAAGTGCATCCCTACGAGGAAATTGCCTACGACGTATATACACTTGAACCTGACGCGGCCGCCGACCCCGGCTTCGGCATCGTCGGGAACCTGCCGAAGGCAACGACGGTCGGCGCGCTTGCGAAGGCGGTGAAGAAGGCGCTCGGCATCAACAGCATTGGAGTCGTCGGCGACCTGAAGGCTCCCGTGGAGCGCGTCGCCCTCAGCACCGGCGCCAGCGGCAGCCTGCTGCGTGATTGGCGCGAGGGAACCGCCGACGTCTTCATCACCGGCGAGATGACTCATCATGACTGCGCCGATGCGCACCAGCGCGGCCTCCCCGTGCTGCTCGTGGGGCACTGGACCAGTGAGGTGATTGTCGGGGAACGCTTCGCCCAATTGATCCGCGAGCGTCTTGGCGAACAGGGCTTCAGCGACGTCGTCGTCACCGCGGCGAAGAAGGAACGAAACCCGCTCGCACGGCTCTAACGCGCTTCCGCCACAAGGCTGTCCTTGTAAAAGATTCGTTCGAGCGTGCGCTGCAATCTGGACAGCAGCAGCGAAATGAACAGGTACATCAGCGCCAACGCCGAGAATGTTTCAAAATACAGAAACGTCGATCGCGCGTAGATGTCCGCCGAGCGCGTCAGATCGATCAGCGTGATCGCACCCACCAGCGAGGAATCCTTCGTCAGCGCGATGCACTCATTCACCAGCGCGGGAAGGATGATCCGCAGCGCCTGCGGGAAAATGACGTGCAGGTAAACCTGCCAGCGCCCCGCCTCAAGCGAGGCGGCCTCGATTTCCTCCGGGGGAATCGCCGTGATGCCCGCCCGCATCACTTCCGACATGTACGCGCCATAGCAGCAACCAAGTGCAATCACGGCGGAGATGAATGGTGAGAGGGAAATGTTGTGCGGCGCGGTTGCGCTGGTCACGCCGGGAATTTCAAAGGGAAGCGGCATGCTTTTCAGCAACGCCCGCACTCCAAAATACACAAACAGCAACATCACGTAAATCGGCAGGCCGCGGAAAGTTTCCACATACAACGCCCCTGCAAAACGCAGCGACGAAAACCGCGACAATTGCAGGACCGCGACAACAATCCCGACGATGATGGACAGAATGAGCGCGCCAATGATGACTGCAATCGTTGTGATGATTGCCATTTCCATCGCCGGTTGCCCCGGCGTGCGCCCGTCCACCGTGCGACGAAAAATCAGGGGAAAGGGATTGGTTTCCGAACTGGTGTGAAGAAACAGCATTGCAAGAATTGCAATGATTGTTGCGATGAATACCGTCCACCAAGCCGCTTCAGAGCAGCCACTTCTTCCGGAGCTCCTGGTCAATGCCCGCTTCCTTTGTGGCGTGAATGCCATTGTTTATCTTCTCCAGCAGCGCCTTGTCCGCCTTGCGCACGACGATTCCATATTCCTCTTCGGAGAACCGGAAATCGAGCAGCAGCAGCGTGTCCTTCGTGTCCGGGTTCTGCTTTGTGTACTGAAGCGCCACCGGCTCATCCACCATGAACGCGGAAATCTTCTTCTCCAGCAAATCCGCCATGCCGGGAATGGGCGAATCGTAGGTGGCGCGCTCGATCGTGGGGTAGCTCTTCTCCATCAGGATCGCCCCCGTCGTGCCGATCTGCACGCCTACTTTTTTCCCCTTCAAGTCATCGATGCTCTTGATGGCCCCGGCATCCTCTTTTCGGATCACGAGCCGCTGCGAAATCGTGTAATACGGATCGGAGAACGCATACTTTTGCTTCCGTTCCTCCGTGATCGTGACGGAGGAGATGATCGCATCCACCTCTGAGGTTTCCAGCGCTCCAAAGATCGCCTTCCAATCCACGATCTTCAACTGCGGCGTGAAGCCGCCCTTCTCGCCGATCGCCTTCAGGAGTTCCGGAGTAAAGCCGACGATTTCCCCGGTCTTCGAATCAACCTGCTCCATTGGCGGATAATCTGGATTGATCGCGAAAACAACGACGTCGTTGGCGGGTTTTGGTGCTTCGGCGGGCGCGTTCGTGGAAGCGCCACGGTCGCAGGCGCTGGCAAAGAAGACCAGCAAAAGCAGGAGGAAAGGAAGGGTCTTTTTCATGTGTGTTTCGTGAAACAATGACCTTCCTTGCGGCGACGGTCAAGCCTTTGGCAACGGCTTAGGCCTTGCCATCCCACCGGTTTTGGCCATTGATGGCCCAAGAACAATGTCGATTCACGTTTCTGATTCCTCGCTTCTTCCCATAGCCGAAAAAATTCAGGCCGGCACCCGCCTCTCCTTTGAGGATGGCCTTGTGATCTACGCCTCCCACGACCTCCCCGCCATCGGAGCAATGGCGAATTACGTGAGGGAAAAACTGCACGGCGGGAAGACCTACTTCAACATCAACCTGCACATCAATCCGACCAACACCTGCTTCATGTCGTGCCGGTTCTGCGCCTTTGGCCGGAAGGCGTTCGATGAGAAAAGCTACATCCGCAAACCGGACGAAATCGTCAAGCGGGCGCGCGAATGCATGCCCGAAGGCTGCACTGAAATCCACCTCGTTGGCGGCCTCGATCCGCGACTCAAGATCGACTACTATTGCTCGTATTTGAGCGCATTGAAGGAAGCCTTCCCGCACATTCACATCAAGACACTCACGCCGGTGGAGGTCGCCTTCATCGCAAAGATGTCGAAGATGACCATCGGGGAGGTCGTGCAAAAACTGGCCGACGCCGGCATGGGATCGATGCCCGGCGGGGGAGCGGAAATTTTCGACGAGGAAGTGCGCGAGCAGATTTGCGAACACAAGTGCGACGCAAAGGGCTGGTTTGAAACCCATCGCGAAGTTCACACCCGCGGCCTGAAGTCCAACTGCACGATGCTCTACGGCCACATCGAACAGCCGCGCCATCGCATCGATCACCTGATCCGCCTGCGCAATCATCAGGACGAATTCGGCGGATTCCAGTGCTTCATCCCCCTCAGCTTTCACCCCGCCAACACGGAGTTCAAGCACCTGCCTCCGCCATCGGGATTTCTCGAACTGCAAACCATCGCCATTTCGCGCCTGATGCTGGACAACATCCCGCACATCAAGGCGTACTGGATTATGCTGGGCATCAAGCAGGCGCAAATCGCCCAGTGGTTTGGCGCCAACGACATTGATGGCACCGTGGTTCACGAGGAAATTTACCACGATGCAGGCGCCACCACCCCGACCGGCATGACAGTGACCGAATTGAAGCGTCTCATTCGCGAATGCGGGCGCGAACCGGTGCTGCGAAACACCGTGTATGAGGAAATTGGCGGCCCTGCGGCGACCTGAAGTCCCTCACAAGTCCGCTTTCCCCCTTGCCAACGCAGCACCGCCGCGCCATTGTTCCATAGCCAGCCGGCAGATTTCCCCGGCCCTTGAAAACGCGCCCCCCTTCGGCGGCGCACCACTTTTCGGGCCGGATTCGCAACACCCTTCCCCTCATGGCGAGACTAACCCAAGGATTCAGACCGCACGCCCTGCGAAGTGGCGACGGCCCGATGAATCGCAGCATTTGATTCATCACACCCACTCCAGCGGCGCGGCATCCAGAAAGAAATCAGAACACATATGCGGAAACGCATCCTCATCAATCGCGAGGAGCGTGAAGTCCGGGTGGCCTTCCTCGAAGACCAAACCCTGGTTGAACTTCACACGGAAAAAGCGGACGAGCAGTCCATCGTCAACACCATCTATCGCGGCCGCGTGCAGGACGTCGTCCCCGGCCTTCAGGCCGCCTTTGTGGACGTGGGCCTTTCGCGCAACATGTTCCTCCACTTCATGGACATTCGCCCCGAATCGTTGGTGCTTGGCGAAGAAGACCAGATCGAGGCGCTGCGCAAAGCCTCCGAAACCGTCGTCCCCGGACGCATCGAACGAAAAGGCCGCCGCCCGCGTCAGGACCCCAATGCGCCCCAGGCGAGCGCCCCCGTCAAGAAGGGGGACCAAATCATTGTTCAGGTTCTGAAGGACGAGATCGGCGGCAAGGCACCCCGCGTCACCACGAACCTGTCGCTCGCGGGGCGTTACCTTGTGATGCTTCCCTTCCCCAGCCAGAGCGGCGGCGTTTCGCGCAAGATCGCCATGGGACAGGACCGCTCGCGTCTTCGCAAGCTCTTGTCCGACCTGAAGACCGACGATTACTCCTTCATCGTTCGCACCGCAGGCACCGACCAGCCCGACGAGGCGATTCACAAGGACGCGGAAAATCTTCAGCAGACGTGGGATTCAATTCTCAAGCGCTACCGCCAGATCAACGGCCCCGGCTTGGTCAACAACGACCATGACCTGATCGCCCGCCTCGTGCGCGACGCCTTCCCCGCGGATTTTGACGAGGTCATTTGCGACAACGCCGATGATGTGGAGGAGGCAAAGTTCCAGCTGGAGGAAGTCCTCCCCGGCAGCGGCAGCAAAGTCAAACTATACGACGGCGTAGAGAACATCTTCGAGCGCCACGGCGTCGAAAAGCAGATCGAAAAATCCCTCGCGAAGAAATATTGGCTGAAGAGCGGCGGCTACCTGATCATCGACGAGAACGAAGCCCTCACCGCCATCGACGTGAACACGGGGCGCTTCACCGGCAAGAAGGATCAGGAAAAGACAAGCCTTCGCACGAACATGGAAGCGTGCGAGGCGATCGCCGATCAAATTCGCCTCCGCGACATCGGCGGCATCATCGTCATCGACTTCATCGACATGCTTTCGCGCGCCCATCAGGATCGCGTGTCGGAGGAAATGCGCAAGCACCTGCGCCGCGACCGCGCAAAAACCGCCATCGGGCGCATCGGTGATTTTGGCATCATGATGCTCACGCGCAAGCGTCAGCGCATGAGCCTGCTTCACCAACTCAACGATGAATGCCCCTACTGCAATGGCACCGGCTATGTGTTGAAGGCCGACGAAACCTTCCGCAAAGTGAAGTATGAAATCCTGAAGGTGATCGGCAATGACCAGACCATCGGTGGGGCGCTTGTGTCTGGCCACCAGCGCCTCGTGGATGCACTGCAATCACAGTACGGCAACTTCCGCGATGAGCTGAAGCGCGACTGGCAGTGCGATATTTCCTTCCGCGTTGATCCGGATTTTCACATCGAGGACTTCATGATCACGCCGCTGAAGCGCACCGACCGCGGCGGCCTGCGCGTGGGCGCACGCATTGAGGAAGATCAGCGCGTGCAGGAGGCGGTTTATGAAAGCGAAGCTCCCGCGCCTCCATCACCGCAGCGCCAGCGCCCCGTGCCTCAGCAACAACAGCAGAAGCAGCAGAATCAGAAGCAACAGGGCAAAAACAATCAATCCCACCGCGACCGGCAACAGCGCCCCTCGCGCGAGGAGCATCGTCAGCAGCAACAGAATCACCAACAGCAGCAGAAGGCTGCGCAGCAGGCACAGCGGCAGCATGAAGCGGAACTGCACGACGAATATGACGATGTGGATTCCAGTGACATGCCTTCGCAGAAGCCGCTGCAACCGGGCGAGCCGGCTGTCACGCTGACGCCCGATGGAAGACCGCGCCGTCGCCATCGCGAAACAAGCGCGGAACGTCGCGCCCGCCGCCGCCGCGCGCGCGAAATGGCGGCACAGGGACTACCTGCTCCGTCGCCGCTTCCTCAGGAGAACGCTGAAGAAGCAGACGAAACTGCGGATCATGTGTCTGACACGCAGCAGATGGAAGTCGCCCCTGAGCCCTCCCCTGCAACGCCGCCGCAAGGTCATGTCGTTGAAGGAAAAAAGAAGACTCGTCGCGGATCACGTGGTGGGCGCAATCGGCGCAAGCGCGGGCGCGAGGAGGCGGAACTTTCCCCTGCGGAAGCAGCCCCCGCACAGGATTCCGCAGCCTCGCAGATCGATTCCCAGCCGCTGCGTCTTACGCGGCCCGCAGGCAGCGATCCGCTCGGCTCCCTGTTGGACAATATTGAACAGCAATTGTCTTCGCTGAAGGAGCTTCCCCCTCAGGAGTCTTCTCCAGCGGAGCCTTCCCCCGCGCCATTGCCTCTCAAACGCGCAAAACGAAAGCTGCGCCGCGGCTACAACGCCGATGATGCGGACGATTTCGGCCATGTGACGGCTCCAGTGGACGACGACGATGATGATCCGACACCGCTTCTGCTGCCGGAGGAAAAAACCACCACCGTTCCCCACACGAAACCCGTTCGCAAGGCGCGTCCGAAACGCACAACCACTGCGAAGCCGGTTGCGGAAGCGAAGCCCGCAGTGGAAAAACAACCAGCGCGAAAGGCGAAGCCCAAGCCGGCGCCGAAGAAGAAACGACCCGCGAAGAAATCCTCCGAGGAGAATGAAGAATGACGGCAGACCAACAGCACGAGCGCGAGGAAACCATCATGCGGAAGAAGGCAAAGATCGCCGACGCGTCGATGAACACCGCGTTCGTGGTGGGCATCGTCATTGGCGCCATTGCCACGGTGGCACTGATCTATACGAAGTGGTTTTGATCGCTGCGAATGCCCCGCCGCCCCGCAGCCGCCAAAAACCCGCGTCCGACCCGCGTGATCATCACGGGCAAGGAAAGCAGCGCCTTCCTGCCCACGCTGAAGAAGCACGGATTCGAGGTGGTCAAGTCCGCGAAGAATGCGGACCTTGTCATCACCTACGGGGGGGACGGATCGCTGCTCGGCGCGGATCGGAAATATCCGAACCTGCCAAAGCTCGCGATTCGCAGCAGCGAGGAATACCTGAAGTGCGACGAGCACGCCGACTCCGCAGTGCTCGGTCGCGTGGCATCGGGCACTCACACGCGCACCATGTTGAGTCGCCTTCAGGCAGAGACCGGCAGCGCCTCCCTGTCAGGCATCAACGACATCGTCTTTCACAACGAGATTTTCACCAGCGCCGTCCGCTATCGCGTGCGAATCGATGGTGAGTATTACAGCGATGAAATCGTGGGCGACGGCCTCGTCGTCGCCACCCCCTTCGGATCATCCGCCTACTACCGCGCCATCACCAATTCCGTTTTCCGCGTCGGCCTCGGACTGGCGTTCAACAACTCCACGGAATCGGTGAACCACTTGGTGCTGGCGGAAACCGCAAGGATTCAGGTGGAAGTGACGCGCGGCCCCGCCCAACTCATCGCCGACAACAATCCACGCCATATCCCCCTGAAGGCGGGCGATCAATTCACCATCCGACTTGGTGAGGAGAAGGCCGAACTGTGGGAAATAAGCACGATCTTTTGCAAGAAATGCCGTTTCCGCGTCTCCCGGCGCCCCGCCGGTTCCCGCCACGTCTGACGTCTGTTGAATAATTTCGCCCGACGGCGGTAGAATTCACGGCCCCCTCCGGGGAGCCCCAAGCGAACGCAGGCAAGTCCCTTGCTCCCAGTAGTTCATGTTGTTAGGCTCTGGCGAGCGTGTTGAGTGAAAGGAATCCCCACCGTGACATTTTCCCGTATTGTTATTCCCAGCCTTGCGCTGCTGATCACTGTTGCTGGCGCCACAGGATGCAAAAAGAAGTTTGAAATTCGCGACGTCGATCCCGACAAGCCGGGCGTCGTGCGCGACCTCGGTCCTGAAAGCCAGGATATCTTCGGCCTTTCGGACCTGATGATCCGTTCAATCCTTGCAACGCCGGAAATCGCCAATCGCGCGAAGAAGCCGACCATCGTCATGCTCCCCATGGTGAACAACACGAGCCACACGTTCAACCAGGAGGTCTTCACCTCCACGTTGAAAGCCAACCTGAACAAGCAGGCAAAGGACCGGATGACTTTCGTGTCGCGCGACATCAACCCGGACATCCTGAAGGAGCGCGAAATGAAGCGTCAGGGACAGGTTGACTACGACCCCGATTTGCGCGCCGTCGCCCCCCTCGGCGCGGATTATTTCCTCAAGGGACGCGCCGACGGCCTCGACAACGTCAGCGCAAAGGGACGTGCCTCCACCATTGTATATACATTCAAGCTGGTGGATGCGGAAACAGGCATGGACGTGTGGGAGGATATTTTCCGCACGAAGCGCGAAGGAAAAGACGACCTGATCTACCGCTGACGTGACGGCTCGTGAACAATCGCAACAACATGGCAGGCGGCGCTGCGCGGTTGTGCCGCCGGTGGGCGGCATCCTTCGCGCTGGTTTCCGCGCTGGTGCTCGCGCTGGCGGGCTGCCACCGTAACCGTCCCGGCATTCCTGATGGGATGGAGGGGATCAACTATCCGCCCGCCCTTGCCCCGCTCGGCACGAAGCTCATGGCGGAGGGCCAGCGCAACTGGGTGCTGAACCTGAATGAAATCGCCGTCGCTGCGATCAAGATGAATGAGCGCGAAATCGCCAAGCGCGCCCTTGATGAATCACTGCTGGAGATCAACGCGGTGTTTGGCGAAACGCCGGAGGCACGCAAGGCGCGCAATGTCTTCTTCAACGAGGACGTGAAGCTGTTCAAGGGCGATCCTTACGAGCGCTCCATGGCCTTCTTCTATCGCGGCGTGTTGTACATGCAGGATGAGGATTGGGAAAACGCCCGCGCATGTTTTCGCAGTGCCAACCTTCAGGACAGCTTTGCGGAGGAGGAGCAGAATCGCGCCGACTGGGTGATTTTCGATTACCTGATCAGCGTTTGCGAAATGCAAATGGGCCGCGAATTCTACGCGGAGGAGGCCTTCGACCGCGCCATGGAAACCATCACCCATCGCCCCGGTGTAAACCGTTCGGCTCCGCCCATTGCCTACCTTCCGCCAAACCAGCCAAATACATTTCATCGCACCGGCGGGCCTCGCCGATTGCAATCGGCGCCCACAAAACCGCCACCGGGTGCGCCGCCCGATGGCGGGGGAGTCACAACGGCCGCGCCTCCGGATTTTCGTCTCATCTCGCCGGAGACGAACCTCCTCGTCATCACCGGCAGTGGCGAAGCGCCCCAGAAATTGCGCGTCGGCGACTACGGGCAGTACCTTGGATACCAGCGCGGAATCTATCGCGGCGACCCCGTGGTGCAGCTTTCTGGCGTCGCACGTCCCGCCACGGAACTCGACTCCGTCTATTTTCAGGCGAGCACCCGCGGTGGCCGTCCCTTTGACCGCATCCAAGGCCGCAAGGTGGTCTTCAAGAAAACCACGGAGGCGATCGGAATGGGAAGCACGCTGTTGGGAATGCAGGTGCTAAGCGCCAGCGACGGAGGTCGCGGCAGCGGTCAGCAGGCGGTTGCCGGCGTGGCTCTGATTGCTGCAGGCCTCGGCGTTTCCGCATTCTCCAGCTTGATTTCCACCAAGGCGGACATCCGCCAGTGGACTTCGCTTCCCGATACCGTGGGCATTGTGACCAGTGACCGCTTTTCCGGCGACCAGACGATTCGCGTGACGATTCCGGGTTCCGGTACCGTCACGAAAAACGTTCACCTTCCCGCACCGAAGGGGGGCCTCGTCGTTGCCTTGGCGCTCCCTGCCCCCAACCCCGCGATCACCATTTCGCCTTTCGCTGAAATGCGCGCGATCCAACCCGCGCCTCAGCCTTTGACCACTTCAACCAACCAACCCCCAACTCAGGAGACACAGCCATGACCCGTCGCATTTCATCACTGCTTCGCATCGTCGCAATCGTTGCCATTGGCATCACGGCGGGCGCCTGCAGCCGCGCATCCCGCGGGCCGGACACAGCGGATGGCAACGCGAAGGCCTTCGAGCGCACCCGCGCCCGCATCAACCTGCTGGACACGAAACTGGACAGCAAGATCGCCTCCGATTTCTCCGGCGAGGAGCGACTGCCCGATGGTAGAATGCAGGTGGTGTTGAACATGCGAAACAAAACCTCGAAAAACCTTCATGTGCAGGTGCGTGCGGTTTTCAAGGATGGTTTCGGTCTTTCCACCGGCGATGAGACGCCCTGGGAGGAGATGTATTTTTCACCACGCCAGGCGAAGACCTATCGCGTGCAATCGAAGCTCACCACGCCCGCTTCCTACACCGTCGAAGTCCGCCTTCCCGTGAAGGCAAAAGGGAAGGGAACCAGCTGATTTGCCACGCTGCCGGGCCGCGCGGAAGAAATCCTTCCGCGCGACCACTTTAACTTGACGGGGTAGCGCGCACAGTGACACGCCTTCCGGGATTCTGGAAAGTTATTAGACTTTCTTCACGCCCCCATTCCCGGAGGAATTCCTCATGAAGTCGCGCCTGATGCTGCTCATCGCCGCCGCCGCAGTGGTCACTGTCACCACCGGCTGCCTCTCATTCCAGTCCTACGGTTCCACGACCCGCGGCCACAAGATCAGCGAGGGCGCCACGCGCGCCGACGTGCTGCTGAATCTTGGCGAGCCCGACTCCGTGTACAAGTCGGACGACACGGAAGCCTTCACCTACAAAGGCATTCGCGGTGCCAATTACTTCGGCGTTTACAACAACTTCTACCGCATGGACACCGTCGTCGTCATGGATGGCACCGGCAAGGTCCTGTCCGTGCAGGAGATCGACGGAGGCCGCGGACGTTCGCTGCTGATGCCGCCGATTGCGGACCCGACCTATCCGGTCCACTCGACGGAACTTACGGAGAGCCCGGAGAACTACGACTACGAGTACAAGTCCGGCAAGTAAGCCGCACTTTCCCGCAAAAACTGATCGCGCGCGGACACCTCATCCGCGCGCGATCTCTTTTTGTGTGTCCATTGTCGCGGTGAAGCGGCGCCGCTCAGTGCCGGAAGTGCCGCATTCCCGTGAAGACCATCGCGATGCCGAAGTCATTTACTGCCGCGATCACTTCCTCATCACGCACGGAACCGCCCGGCTGAATGATCGCCTTGATGCCATGTTCGTGCGCGATGTCCACACAGTCGCGGAACGGAAAGAACGCATCGCTCGCCATGTAGGCGCCCTTCAGCGGCACACGCGCCTTGCGCGCCCCCAGATGTGCCGCATCCACCCGCGACATCTGGCCGGCTCCGATGCCCAGCGTTGCCTCGTGGCTTGCGTAGACGATGGCGTTCGACTTCACCCACTTCACGCAGCGCCATGCGAACAGCAATCCATCGAGGTCGTGTTGCGCGGGGACTACCTTCGTGACGACCCGCAGGTCCTTCGTCTGAATCATGCCGAGGTCGCGATCCGTCACCACCGCGCCGCCCACGATGCCGCGCACCACCCGCGTTGATTGCTTCGCGGTGAATTTTCCCGTCGCAAGCAGCCGCAGGTTCTTCTTCTTCGTCAGGATGGCCAGCGCCTCCTGCGTGAAGGAGGGAGCGATGACGATTTCGTTGAACGTGGCATTGATGGCTTCCGCCGTTTCGCCATCGACCTCTGCGGACAGCGCAACGATGCCGCCGAAGGCCGAATCAGGATCGGTGGCACGCGCGCGCTCGTATGCATCAAAAGGCTTTCCACCGATGGCGATGCCGCAGGGGTTGCTGTGCTTCACGATCACGGCCGCTGATGGCGCAAGCTCCGCGAAGTCGCGCACCATCTCCAGCGCGCCCTCCGCATCGAGGATGTTGTTGTAGCTCAGTTCCTTCCCGTGCAACTGCTGCGCCGTCGCAAGGCTCGTTTCATGCGTGCTTGGATCGCGATAGAACGCCGCCGCCTGATGGGGATTCTCTCCGTAGCGCATCGACTGCGCCAGCGGCAGGCTCAGGGAATAGACCGCAGGCCACTGCGTTTCCCCCTCGGCGGCTGGTGTCGCGTGCGCGGAAAGATAATTTGCGATCGCCGCGTCGTACTGCGATGTTGCGACGAAGACCTTCGCGGCAAGCTCCGCCCGGAACTCCGGCGTTGTGTTCCCCTGCCCGCGGAATTGTTCCGCTGCGCGCGCGTAGTCCGCACTGTCGATGATCACCGTCACGGACGCGAAGTTCTTTGCGGCGGAACGCAGCATCGACGGCCCCCCGATGTCGATCTGCTCCACGGCTTCCTCAAACTCGATACCCGGCTTGCGAATCGTTTCCACGAAGGGATAAAGGTTCACGACGACCACATCGATCGGGTTGATGGAGATTCTGCGCAGCTTCCCCATGTGCTCATCAACGTCGCGCCGCGCCAGCAATCCCGCGTGAACCACGGGATGCAGCGTTTTCACGCGTCCATCAAGGATTTCGGGGAAACCCGTCGCGTCGGACACATCACGCACGGGAAGACCCGCGTCGCGCAGGTGCTTCGCGGTGCCGCCCGTCGAGAGCAGATCAAATCCACAATCAACCAGTGCGCGCGCGAAGTCCGCCACGCCCGTCTTATCGCTCACCGACAAGAGCGCTGTTCGCTTTGCCAACGTCATTTACCTCGCAGGGATGGTCAGGCTGAAATCAATCGCCGAACTTTTCCTCGTACGTCGTCCGCAGCGCCGCAACCACGTTTGCATCCGCAAGCGTCGTTGTGTCGCCCAGCGCGCGTCCTTCCGCGATGTCGCGCAGCAGGCGCCGCATGATCTTTCCCGAACGCGTTTTCGGCAGGTCCGCCGTGAAGAAAATATCCTCCGGACGGGCGATTGCGCCGATGATCTTGCTCACGTGCTTCTTCAATTCGTCCCGCAATTCCGGCTTCCCGGTGAAGCCGGCCTTCAGCGTCACGAAGGCCACGATGCACTGTCCCTTGATGTCGTGGTTCTTTCCAACCACGGCCGCTTCCGCCACGGCGGGATGATCCACCAGCGCGGATTCCACTTCCATTGTTCCGATGCGGTGGCCGGACACGTTGAGCACGTCGTCCACACGGCCCAGGATCATGAAGTTCCCCTGCTCGTCGCGCTTCGCGCCGTCGCCGGCAAAGTAATACTTCCCGTTCCAGCGTCCGAAGTAGGTGTCGATCAGTCGTTGATTGTCCCCGTAGATCGTGCGAAGCATCGACGGCCACGGCTTGCGAATCACAAGGAAGCCGGAACCCTGCTTGATTTCCTCGCCCGCTTCGTTGACCACCGCGATGTCCACGCCGGGAATCGTCGGCCCCGCAAAGCCGGGCTTCATCGTCGTGACCCCCGGCAGGCCCGTGATCATGTGCGACCCGGTTTCCGTCTGCCACCAAGTGTCAACAACCGGGCAGCGGCTTCCACCGATCACCTCATTGTACCACACCCATGCTTCGGGATTGATCGGTTCGCCCACGGAACCCAGCAGACGAAGGCTGCTCATGTCGTGGCGCGCGGGATATTCCTTCCCCCACTTCATGAAGGCGCGGATCGCCGTCGGCGCCGTGTAGAACACGCTCACCGAATGCTCCTTGATCATCTTCCAGAAACGATCCTTGTCCGGATAGTCGGGCGCGCCTTCGTAAATCAGGCATGTCGCGCCGGCCTGCAGCGGGCCGTACACGATGTAGCTGTGGCCCGTCACCCAGCCCACGTCGGCGGTACACCAGTAGATGTCCTCATCCTTGATGTCGAAGACGTCGCGCATTGTCGTGTGCGTCTGCACCGCGTAGCCGCCGGTTGTGTGAACAATCCCCTTGGGCTTCCCGGTCGTGCCGGACGTGTAGAGGATGTAGAGCATGTCCTCCGAATCCATCTCTTCCGCAGGGCACTCCGCAGAGGCATCCGCCATCAGGCGATGATACCAATGATCGCGCCCTTCCTTGATGGAGCACTGGAACGGGCCCCCCTCTGATCGCCGCACGACGACGACGTTCTCCACGCACGGCGCCTTCGCCAGCGCCTTGTCCGCCTCATTCTTCAGGTTGATCATGTTGCCGCGGCGCCAGCCACCATCCGCAGTAATGAGCACCTTGCAGGAGGAGTCATTCATACGGTCCGCCAGCGAATCGGGGCTGAAGCCGCCGAAGACCACGCTGTGGATCGCGCCGATGCGCGCGCACGCCAGCATTGAAATCACGGCTTCGGGAATCATCGGAAGGTAAATCGCCACGCGATCGCCCTTCTTCACGTCGAGCTTCTTCAGGCAGTTCGCAAACTGACAAACAAGGCGATGAAGCTGCAGGTAGGTGAAGGTGGCCATGTCGCCCGGCTCACCCTCCCAAATCAGCGCCGCCTTGTTCCGCCGGGGGCCCTTCAGGTGCGCGTCCAGACAGTTGTAGCTGATGTTCATCTTTCCGCCGGTGAACCACTTGGCGTTCGGGAAGCCCGCCCCAAGAACCTTGTCCCACTTCTTGAACCAATGAAGCCGTTCCGCTTCCTTCCCCCAGTATTTTTCGATGTCGCTCGCGGCACTTGCGTAAATGCCGGGGTCGTTTACGTTCGCGGTGGCAGCGAATTGCGGTGTGGGCGGAAACAACCGCGTCTCCTGAAGCAAATCGTCCATCACACTATTCGTTGCGTCAGCCATTGATTCGTCTCGCTCTGTCGGAGTGGTATCGCTCCAATCGAAGAAATCCCCGCTGGTGAGGTCAAGGTTTCTTGTCCACTCTTTCGCGGGGGAATTTGCAGCTCATTCTTCGAGGCATTGGATTTCGTGAATATACTTGTCACAGGCGGAGCAGGCTACATCGGCAGCGTCACCGTGGATGCACTGCGGGAGCGCGGCGATTTCGTCGTGGTGGTTGACAATCTGGCCACAGGCCACCGGGACGCCGTTGATCATGACGTTCCCTTCTTTCCCACGGACCTTCGCCAGACCGCCGAGATTGAGCAAATTCTTCGCGCTCATCGCATCGATGCGGTCATCCATTTCGCCGCGTCGTCGCTGGTGGGGGAGTCGGTTTCCAATCCCGCAAAGTACTTTGACAACAATGTCGGCGGCACCATGTCGCTGCTGACGGCGATGCGCGAGGCCGGCGTTGCGAAGATTGTCTTCTCTTCGACCGCCGCAACATATGGCGAGCCGCAACAAATCCCCATCCCTGAGGCGCATCCCACCGCGCCGGCAAACCCCTACGGCATGACGAAGCTGATGATGGAGCAGATCATGCACACCTACGCGGCGGCCTACGGTCTCAAGTTTGCCGCGCTGCGTTACTTCAATGCCTGTGGCGCGACACCATCGCGCGGAGAGCACCACGATCCCGAATCCCACCTCATTCCTCTCGTGTTGTTCGTCGCCCTTGGAAAGCGCCCCTCGATCTCGGTTTTTGGGAACGACTACGACACCCCCGATGGCACGTGCATTCGTGACTATGTGCATGTCAGCGACCTCGCGCGCGCGCACCTTTCCGCGTTGGGCCATCTGGAGACGGCGTCGCAGCCGCTTGTCTGCAACTTGGGGAACGGCACCGGCTATTCCGTGAAGCAGGTCATCGACATGTGTCGCGAAGTTACGGAGTTCGCCATTCCCATCGTCCATGCGCCGCGTCGCGCCGGCGATCCCTCGCGGCTTGTGGCGGACTGCACCCTTGCGCGGGAAATCCTTGGCTGGAAAACGGAACGATCCGGGCTGCGGGAAATCATCATCGACGCCTGGTCATGGCACGCAGCGCATCCCAACGGCTATGGTCGGTAATCCTGCGGTTGGACAAAAAAAAGACTGACGGATCGCTCCGCCAGTCTTTGCCAACTCATTGATTTCACGGGCTCAGGCGATTGGAATTCCAATCTCCTGTCCTTCGGTCGGTTTTGCGCGCCCTGAATCCAAGGCCGCCGACCCCGGGGACTTCGCCGAATCCGGTGCCTTTACGACGTCGAAACCCTTCAGGTCATTCTTTCGCATCGTCGCCACCGCCAGCGCAAAGACGGACCGCAATTCCTCGTCGCTCAGTTCTGCGGCGCGGCCCACGTAGTAACGCATCATTCCTTCTCTTACCAGTCCCAGAAATACCTTTTCCGCCTTCGTGGGGACCGTTTCCGGCACGTTTACAGTAACCGCTGGAGTCATTTGCCTGTTTCCCCTTTCTGAATCGGATGGGTTCTTCAGCCTGCCACGACAAAGGGTAGAGCAATTCCTATGACAAGCCAACATGAACCCCTCCAACCATGACAAGTCGGAATTGGGACAGGTTTCCGGAATTTTTCCTGCAGAATGTTGGTCGTATTAGAATTGGGCCAGATTCTCGTCGATGATCAGCTTCAACTGCCGCTCCGCCCCCTTGTAGTCCTTCCGCTCCAAATCGATGTCCACGATCAGGCGACGCACCGCGCTCTTGAGCGGCTGCGACGGCGACCGCTTGGCCAAATCCTCCAAATACGGCTCAATCTTGCTCACATCCCCCTGCTCGCGCTCCATTCGCGTCAGCATCACCGCAGACAGGTAGATGGACTGCTCCGGCGTCTCCTCCGCCTGCAGATTGCGCAGGTACTCATCGCTCCAATGAGGGCTGGCCAGACGGGTCAACTCTTCGATCCGCGCATGGTGATCCTCGCTCTTTTGCTCCTTCGCGACGTCCTTCTGCTGGGCGCCGATCCGGGTGCCTGCAAAAGCAATTCCCATGGCGAGAATGGCAGCAATGGCGGCGGTGCGGGGAGTGATCATGAAGGCGGGTCTCGACTTTCCTTGAGCTTGGGGCGGCAGTGAATGCACGTTTCCCGACAAGATTCATGCACCTCCCGCCAGTCGCAACGGAATGATGCGCTCCTCCGTCTATCTGCCGCTTTGGCCGCTGGCCGCTTACGACGAAAATTGGTCCCGCGCACAGGTCGGCCTTTGGGGGGAACGGGCCGTCGCCCGCCGCTTGTGGTTTGAAGGCTTCAGCATTCTGGCGCATCGCTGGCAGAGCCGGAATCGCTCCGATATCGACCTCGTCGCCGCGCGCAGGGACCTGTTGCTGTTTTGCGAGGTGAAAGTTCGCAGCGGTGGCGGCGATGATGCCTGGCTGACGGTGATCGACGATCATCGCATGGAAAACCTGAAGGATGCGGCGGCGGCCTACCTTCGCGAATCGCGCCAAACCCGCGTAAACATTCAGTTTAACGCCTACCTTGCAAGGCCCGATCCAGCAATTCCCCGCGCCCCGGTCATCGAAGTAAGCAGCGCCTACCTGAACCCCGCAGTCATTCCCGGCTGGCGGGGGATCGCTGGCGGGGCCGTGTTCCGTCATTCGTGGCAGTAGGATCGCACCATTTGATTGCCTCAGATTCGCGGAGTTCCGACCATCCCGCCCTCTCATGACTACGATCGATTCCTCCGCCCCCGCCACGCCGAAATCCACAGTTTCCTTCTGGTTGGTGGCCTGCGTCTTCTTCCTGTCCGGCGCATCCAGCCTGATCTACGAAGTGGTCTGGACGCGGCAGCTCACGACATTTTTTGGCAGCACGCTCTACGGAGTCACGAGCGTCGTCACCTCCTTCATGGGTGGCCTTGCCCTCGGCAGCTTCCTCGCGGGAAAGCGCGCAGACAAAGTCGCCCGTCCCCTTTTCACCTACGGTTGTATTGAGATCATCATCGCCGTTTGCGCGCTGGTGTTCCCTTTCCTTCTGAAGGCAACGCAGCCCATCGTTGGCAGCGTGTATGCCACCGGCGGGGGAGGATCATTCTATCTCTATTCGCTCGTTCGCTTCGTTCTCGTCTTCCTGCTTTTGATCGTGCCGACGACGCTGATGGGCGCGACGCTTCCGCTCATCACGAAGGCGGTCACAACGCAGTTTTCCCACGTTGGCCGCTGCATCGGCAGGCTCTACGCGATCAACACCGCGGGCGCCGTGGCCGGCGTGTTCTGCGCGGGATTCTTCCTCCTCGAAAACCTTGGAATCTTCGGCACGACTCTGGTCGCCGTGGCCCTGAATGTTCTCATCGGCCTCGTTGCCTGCACCTTTGGCGCGAAGGCCACCATCACCGACGGTGGCATCACCGTGCACCCGGAGGAGCGCGACGAATCCGCCGCTGATCCATTGCCTCCGTCCACGGCGAAGCTCATTGTCGCAACCTACGCGCTCGCGGGATTCACGTCGCTCGCCTATCAGGTGTGTTGGACGCGCGCGATGATCTTCGGTTTTGATTCATTGAAATCGACGACGTACAGCTTCAGCGGCATGCTCGTTGTTTTCCTCGTCGGCCTCGCGCTCGGCAGTGCCATCATGCAGCGCATCGTCGATGCAAAGGAGGACCTGCTGCGCCTTTACGCATGGTTGATGGCCGGCGTGGGTGTGTTCGGAGGTTTTTCCTTCTTCGTGATCCTCGCGCCGCTCGCCCCGTTGCAGGAACTTGATGAGCAGCGCGCGCTGATTTATTGGAATGCCGTGGCGAACGTGATGTACAAGACAGCGGCGGCGATCGGCCTGCCGACGCTGCTCATGGGAATGATGTTCCCGGGTGTTGCGAA
>JADZDZ010000022.1 GCA_020850785.1 Candidatus Sumerlaeota bacterium
CATCGCGAAGGATGGCATTTACCTGATCGACGGGAAGTATCTTGCCGACTCGAAACTCGATGTCGCAAACGTGACGCCCAACGATATCCGCATCGTGCGCGCAGGAATGCCGGTGGAAACATCGGCGCTGGACGATGGCTCGCTTCCCTTTGCGCAGGGTGGCCGTCTGATTTTTTATGCCACCGGGAATGAATCGCCGGAAACTGCGGAAGCCTCCTACTTCCTCAGGATTGCGACACCATCGGAAGCGCCCACCTTCATGAAAGTTGCCGCGCAGCGCAGCGAGGCGCCATCACTGCGCAGGACGTTCATTCGCACCTACGTGAACGAAAAGGATGAACTGTTTCAAACACGCATGGGCGCGTTCCTGAGCGTGCAGAAAATGTTGTGGACCTGGGCGGAGATCAAACCCGGAGAGGGCGCTCAGATCGATTTTGACGTGCCGGGATTCTCGCAGGTGGACGCGGCGGAAAACACCTCCGCCACGTTGAACCTCTACTCACGAGGTGATGGCGTATCGCCCCCGGCGAACTACAGGATTCTGGTGAATGACGAGGAGATCACGACCCGCACCATCACATCCACGGCGACACCAATCCCATTGGCCATCCCTTCGAAGCTGTTGCGCGAAACGGCAAACAGGCTCACCATCAAGACTGACGCGCCTGCGGACCCAAAGGCTCACGCCGTTTTCATAGACTCGCTCTCGCTCACATACACGAGCATCTTTGCGGGGAAGAATGGGGCGCTGGCGCTGGAACTTCCCAAGGATGATGCGGCGGCGGATTCCCGCCTTCAGGTCACCGGCCTGCGCGGCCAGCACGTCGTGGCCCTGAAAATTTCGGGCAATTCACTTGAGCGCCTCAACGTGCAGGCATCCCGCGGAACGGCGTTGGTTGATGCGCACACGAAAGCTGGTGATCGGCTCATTTTCATGGAGGAGTCGCAAATCCCCCGCCCGGCGCCCGCGCAGCCCACGGAAGCGGAACCGCTTTCCCGCGATGGAGACGCGGACATCCTCGTGATCTATCACAACGTGCATCAGGAAGCGGCCACGCTGCTGGCCAAAAACCTGAACGATGCGGGAATGCACGCGGTCGCCATTGATGTGCAGCGCATTTTCGACGCGTACAACTACGGCGACCTTTCCACGAACGCCATTCGCGATTTCCTTGCGGATGCGGTTCATTCCTGGAGCGGCAGACGACCCGACGCAGTGATTCTGATCGGCGACGCCTGTGGCGACGGACGCAACGTTTCGCGGCAGGATGTTCCCAACCAAATCCCCATCCACTCGCTGGCATCACGCGGTGGATCACCGGGAAACCGCATTTCCTCCGACAGCTACTATTCCTGGCTGAACGATGGCGATCAAGCCACCGACCTGATTGTGAGCCGCATCTCTGCGTCGCTGCCGCAGGAATCGCTCAACGCCGTGAAGAACATCATCCGCTACCGCTCCGAGCAGGAAACGCCCTCGGATTGGAAGCAGCGCATCATGCTCATCGCGGATACTGGTGGCTTCAGCACCGCCGTGAACAACCTTGCGCAGGAATATGCTTCCGATTTCAGCGAGGAGAAAGTGCTGCTCGTTGATGATCTTCCCTGGGAGGACAACTACTACCTTCCGCCCACGATGATTTCGCGCAGTGAGGATTCGAAGGTGAGTCCCGCCATGACCACCGCCATCGACGCGGTTTATGCCGCCGGCTGCGGCGCGAGCTTGTTCTTCGGCCACGGCGCACCGAACCTGTGGAGCAACCAGCGCTTCTGGTTCGGCGGCGGCACGCCCAACAGCGACATCCTTCGCATGAACGTCACGCACAAGCTGCCGTTCGTTGCCTCCTTCACCTGCAACAATGCGGTCATTGATTATCCGCTGCGCCCCTGGAATGTTTGCATCGCGGAGGACTTCATGCGTTACGAGGGGAAGGGCGCGATCGGATGCTTCATGCCGTCGGGGCCGGGGTATGTTACGAATCACGAGATGCTTGCCGATGGCTTCCTACGCGGCTGGACGCTCGGAGTCCGCGAGCATGGCGTGCTGTGCGAAATGTCCCGCATCAATCATCAGGTGCGTCTGGAAGTTGACAACCACACCCGCATGTTCATTGAGCTCGGCGATCCCACACTGAAGCTCGCGGCTCTGTCGAAGACGGAAGCGAAGCCTTCGTCCGGGGAAAATTCGCTGATTCAGCGCGTGGTGACCATCGACGAACCGACAAGCGCCACGCTCTCCGGCCAGTGGTCGATTGCGCTGGTCAACCGCTCATCCTCCCCGGAACTGGCAAGATTGAAAATCAGGACGTTGGACGAGCAGGGAACCACGCTGCAGGAGGAGGAACGCGAAGTCCCGATGGACCCCGGTGCCGAAAAGCCGGTGCGTTTCGCCGCGCGTTTCCCCGCCGTGGGTGTGTATCGAATTCGCGCCGAGCTTGAATCCGCTTCCGGTAGATTCCAATTGAGCCAACTGCCATCGCGCATCGCGGAACAGCGCGTGATCATCCCGCCCGCCACCGGTGCGCTGAAAATCGCCGACGATTCGGTGCAGCTTCGCGCCGGGAATAGCGTGGTTCCCAAGCCATCACTTGTCTATACAGTCGTGAACTTGGGTGGGCAGGCCGTGAGTGCGGACATCAAGGCGACCGGCACCATTGATGGAGCAGAAGTCTTCTCCTTCAATCGCAAGTCTGATCGCGTGGAGCCGGGGAAACAACTCGCACTGAATGACGCCGTGGCGTTGCCAACGCTGGTTGAAAAACCGGTTACCATCAAGATCGTCTGGACTGAAATCACTGCTGACAAACGCGAGATTGGAAGCGGCAGCTTCTCCAAAACCTTCTCGGCAGGGGATTTTTCCGATCTGCGCATAGTCCCCGGCTCCGTGACTCTTGATCCCGCGCAGCCCTTCGATGGCGGCACCGTATTTGTAAGGGGCGAGGTGGAAAACATCGGCGCAGCGTTGTCGCCGCCGACGACGATTTCGATGTTCAAAGCTTCCGATGAGGCACGATCACAACCGCTTCGCGATTTTACAACCGCAACGGGAAGGGAGGTCGCGCCGCTGAAGCCCGGTGAGAAGCGCCCCTTCACACTTCGCTGGGACACAAGCGACGATG
>JADZDZ010000023.1 GCA_020850785.1 Candidatus Sumerlaeota bacterium
AAATCGCGCGTGGAACCATGGGTCGCCCTTGAAAAGGAAGTGAACGACAACCTGGAGCTTGCCGCCCTCCTCAAGGAGGAAGGCATGGAGGAAAGCGACGACGCCAAGTCCCTCATCGCCTCCACCGAAGAACTCCAACACCGCTTCAAGAAACTCGAACTCACCGTCATGCTCACCGGCGAGGAGGACACCCTTCCCGCCTTCATCAAGGTCCAGGCCGGCGCCGGCGGCACCGAAGCCATGGACTGGGCCGCCATGCTCCTGCGCATGTACACACGCTGGTGCGAAAAGAACGGCTACAAGATGGAACTCATGGACGTCTCCGACGGCGAACAGGCCGGCATCCAGAGCGCCACCATCCGCGTCGAAGGCCCCTACGCATTCGGCTACCTAAAGGGCGAAGCGGGCGTTCACCGCCTCGTTCGCATCTCACCCTTCGACGCCAACGCCCGCCGCCAGACCAGCTTCGCCTCCGTCGACGTCACCCCCGAAATCGACGACAAGATCGAAGTCGACATCGGCGTGCAGGACAAAGACTGGCGCATCGACAGCTTCCGCGCCGGCGGCAAGGGAGGCCAGAAGGTCAACAAAACCACCAGCGCCGTCCGCATCACCCACTACCCGTCGGGCATCGTCGTCAGCATGCAGAACGAACGCTCCTGGCATCAGAACCGCGAAATGGCCTTCACCATCCTCCGCTCGCGCCTCTACGAACTCGAACTCAAGAAGCGCCAAGCCGCCGTTCAACAGCGCGAAGACGAAAAGATGGACATCAACTTCGGCAGCCAGATTCGCAGCTACGTCCTCTACCCCTACAAGATGGTCAACGACCACCGCATGGAACTAAAGATCAACGACGCCGAAGCCGTCCTCGATGGCGACATCGATCCGCTGATCGAAAACTACCTGCGCTGGAAACTGGACAGGAAATAGGGCTCCCCCCGGGGAGCCCCCGCACGCCGCCTTCTGGCAAAATTCACAATCCGCGCCAATCCGCGGCCAAAGATTCTTTTCTCTCCCCCATCCCTCTCTTTGTATATACGTTCTGGAACAGGCGCACCCGCCAAACCATCAAGGGAGGCCTTTCCGGACGGACGTTCACAACGCCGCGTGTTTTGCCCGCAGCGCCTCCATGTCGCTTTCGTACTTCGCCAGCTTCTCCCGCTCCTTCGCCACCACCTCTGCGGGGGCGCTGCCCACGAATTTTTCATTCGCCAGCTTCGCCTTCGTCGCGCTGAAACCCTTCTCCAGATGCGCCAACTCCTTCTCGATGCGCCCCTTCTCCGCAGCGCGTAATTCCGCCGGCAACACCACCTGGATGGACAACTCCCCGCTTACGTGCGTGCTTGCGAAAGGCGCCGTCGGCTGCGACGCCGCCACACTCAGCGCCTTCACGTTCGCCAGCGCGCGTATCTGCGCCGAGGCCGATTCCAACACCCCGCGCGACGCCGCATCCCCGTGCTGGATGAAGACCTCCACCCCCGTGTCCATCGGCACGGACATTTCGCCGCGAATGTTGCGGATCGCCCCGATCACCGACTTCAGGAATTCCACCTCCGAAACCGACTTCGCGTCACGCCCATGGGCGTCCCCCTTCGGCCACGCCGCAATCGCCAGCGACGCGGGCGCGAAAACACAACCGCCGCCCCGCTGATCATTTCCATCGAACAGCCGCGCCTTCATCAACTGCCAGATTTCCTCCGTCGCGTAGGGAATCGCCGGATGCAGCAACCGCTGCAGGCACTCCAGCACCGTCAGCAGCACCACCTTCGCCGTCCCGCTCTGCTCCGCCGTCGTTCCCTCCGCCGTGCGATACACGCGCCCCTTCACCAATTCCAAATACCAGTCACAATAATCATTCCACAGGAACTGGTAGATCGACTGCGTATAGACATCGAACTCGTACTTTTCCAGCGCCGCCGTCGCCGCATCGATCGTCTCGCCCAGCCGCGTCAGCACCCAGCGATCCTCGCGCGCCAGTTCCTTCCCGCCAATGCCCTGCGCGAACTGCTCCGGCGTCACATCCTGCGTCGCCGTCAGAACGAAGCGCGACGCGTTCCACAGTTTGTTGATGAAGTTGCGATAGCCCTCGATGCGCTGCCGGTCGATCTCGATCGTCCGCCCCTGACCGCTGTACGCCAGCAACGCCGCGCGCACCGCATCCACGCCATAAACGTCGAACATCTCGATCGGATCGATCACGTTCCCCTTCGACTTCGACATCTTCTCCCACTTGTAGTCCACCCCCGGCGGCAGCTTCTCCTGCTCGTCCAGCTTCAACTCCCGCCGTTCCTTCGGCGAAATCAGCTCCAGGTCCCCCCCGCGGCGGCGATAGTACGACTTCCCGAAAATCAACCCGTGCAGGAACACATCCTTGAACGGCCGCTCGCCCGTAAGCCCGTATGACATCATCATCATGCGCGCCACCCAGAAGAACAGGATGTCATGCCCCGTCACCAGCACGCTCGTCGGGAAGAACGCCTTCATGTCCTGCGTCTTTTCCGGCCAGCCCATCACGCTGAACGGCCACAGCGCCGAAGAGAACCACGTGTCCAGCACATCCTCATCCTGCTGCCATTCCCCCGGCGCCGCCAGCACCGCCGCCGGCGTGTTCCCCTCGTCGTCACACACCAGCATCTCCGCCGGATTCGCCTTCCGATACCAAATCGGAATGCGATGGCCCCACCACAACTGGCGACTGATGCACCAATCCCGCAGGTTCTCCATCCACGCGAAGAACGTATTCTCCTGCGCCTTCGGCTGGATGCGGATTTCACCGCTCCGCACCGCCTCCACCGTGCGGTCGCGCAGCTTCCCCCAGCGCACGAACCACTGCTCCGTCAATCGCGGCTCCACCACCGCCTTCGACCG
>JADZDZ010000024.1 GCA_020850785.1 Candidatus Sumerlaeota bacterium
GCACAAGACAAGTTGGCAGTTCAGGCCTACGACAACGTCACGTCGCCCAGCGCGGCGGAGAAGCTTTACAGCAAGCGCGTGAAGCTTTTCATCGAGGAGAACGCAAAGCTTCCCGCCGACAAGACCAACATTGTCTTCGTCGGCGATTCCATCACGCAGGGCTACAAGTTGGAGCAGTATTTTCCCGGCCTCCCCGTGTTGAACCGGGGCATTGGATCGGACGTGGTTTACGCCAACGTGCCGGGTCGCTATCCGCGCGGGATTCTCAGCCGCATGGAAAGCAGCATCTACGATACGCATCCCCGCGCCATGTTCCTGCTGATCGGAACGAATCACATGGGGAGCAAGAGTGTTGACCTGAACGAAGTGATGACGGGCTACAAGAAGATCATCGACCAGACGCAGGCAAAGTTTCCCGGCATCAAGATCGCGCTGACGACGCTGCCGCCGGCGGGCACCGCGTATGCCAAATGGGGAAAGCCGGAGGTCTTCAATCCCCACATGCTGCAGTTCAACGAAATGATCCGTGCCTACGCGAAGGAGAAAAATTTCCCGCTCATTGATCTGGGAAATCTCCTGAAGGATGATGCGGGGATGTTGAAGGCGGAATACACCGGCGATGGAATCCACCTGATGCCCGCCGCGTACCAAATTTGGACGGGCGAAGCGAAGAAGATTCTCAAGGAGTGGGGCGAAAAGGTGGAGTAACCGGGCGCCCAATTCTGACGCGTGTTTCGTGGTGGGGAATGTTCCGTGCATTCCCCACCTTTCATTTTTCAGCGAAAGTGATGCGGGCTACTCCCGCGCATCCTTGCTCATCCAGCCCGCAACCAGCATGACCAGCAGACCGCCGAAGCAAATCATCCCGAACAGGTTCCCCAGCCGCGCGTAGAGCGTCTTCGGCGGGTTTGCCAGAAATTTCAAGTCCGCCTTCAGGATGCCCGGTTTCATGGGGTCCAGCTTCTCGGTGATTTCGCCGGAGGGGTCGATGATGAACGTGTTCCCCGTGTTCGTGCAGCGCACCATGGGGATGCGCGTTTCGATGCTGCGCCAGCGCGCCATTTCGCCATGCCAGGCGGGGCCGGACGACCCGTCGAACCATCCGTCGTTCGTGACGTTCACGAACAGGTTCGCGCCCTTGCGCGCGTGGCTGATGTGTATATACGGGAACTGGTCCTCGAAGCAGATGCTCGGCCCCAGACGAACTTCCTTCTCTTCGTTATCCTTGCGATCGGTCACGGTGAAGCCGACGGGCGCGCCAAGTTTTCCGCGCGCGAAGGTTCCCACCTGAACGATTTTTTCCTGAAAGCCGGGAATGATGTTGAAGTAGGGCACCGCCTCGCCAAACGGCATCAGTTGAATCTTGCGATAATCGGCGACGGGACGGATTGAATCCTCGCCGGGGCGAATCAGCCAGAAGCCGCCGTAGGCGCTGTATCCCGGATAGAAATCATTTGTTTCCGGATTGATCGCGGGGATCGCTTCCTCGGTGATGTTGCCGTCCTTGTCCCGGAAGAAATTGTCCTCCTCGCAAATGGTGATCGGCGTTTTGAAATCCGTCGCCAGTTCCATCACCTCGCGCATGACCGAGCGCCCATAGAGGCGGTTCTGCAGGCTTTCCTCCACGTCGGCGAGCGGCGTCGTGAACGTGCTTTCGGGCGTGACAATCAGGTCCACCTCGCCCCGTTCCAACTGGCGAAGCTGGTCGAGTTGAACCATCGCGAGTTCGTCGGCGAGTTGCAGCCGCTTGGCGGGGTCCTCCAGCGAGTAGCTGGCGTATTTCTTGTCCTGTGAAATGTTTGGCTGCAGCAGCGCGACCCGCATGTTCACGACGGGTTCCGTGTCCAGCGCATCCCTGCCGGCGCTGATCACATGGGCGCCCCAGAAGTGCGCCGCGATGATGACGAAGCCAACGATTGCGAGGCGGGTCAGCGCCCCAGCCTGTCCATAGCGCGCCTTGAACGCGGCGATCGTTTCCATCACGCAAAGATTCGCCGCGAGAATGATCGCGCTCAGCAGCGGCATTCCCGCCAGCGACACAACCTGCGCGAGGGAGAGCCATCCCGCCTGCGATTGCGCCAATCCGTACGGGGTGCCCAGCGGGCCGATGCTCATGAAGTATTCGATGCCCGCCCAGGTCATCATCGCCAGCGGCAGCGCGACCCATGGCTGGTGGCGCCGGGCGAACTTGACGATGAACGCGGCGCTGAAGGCGAAGTAGAGGCCGATCGCCATCGCGAGCGGCACGATGCCAAACCAGACGAGCGAGTTGAAACGATCGACGATCACAAACCACGATGTGCCGAAAGCGCCCATGATGCTGCCAAACAACCAGCCCACATAGAATGCGATGCCGGGCCTGCACCTGCGCAGCCCCCACAACATTGGCACCAGTGCCACGAAGGCGATGGGGCTGAAGTAGATGGGCCGGTATGCGAGGCGCAACAACCCCGCAGACAATGCCGCGAGCGCAAACGCCGGAAGCGCACCCTTCAATTCCGACAGCGTGGGAATCGCACCCCAGAGGTAGCCCTGCCGCCTTGGACTTTCCGGCGGGGATGCCGCCGCGCTCCGCGATGCGCGCTTCATTGGCTTCTGCGTGCGCGGCTCTTCGGCGCGCTGGCGAAATGCTTTTGCCATTACCGGATGCTCAGCGCCTTCAACGCAGCATTCTTGTTCATCGAAAGGAAATCCCTGAAGGGGTTTGATCGGGCGTCACTCAAGCGGCCGTGCGCAGGATGTGCCGGGCAATTCAACACGCGCAAAGCGTTTTTTCGGTGACGGTTACGCCCAATTCATCTGCGCTGAATCGAGCCAGATTGTCACCGGCCCGTCATTCAGAAGCGTTATCTTCATGTCAGCGCCAAAGCGTCCCGTCTGCACGACTCCGGAGAATTGCGCGCGCAACGCCGCCACGAAACGCTCGAACATTTCCTCCGCCTGTGCGGGAGGCATCGCATCGGTGTAGCTGGGCCTGCGCCCCTTGCGTGCATCGGCGTAGAGCGTGAACTGGGAGATCGCCAGAATTTCCCCGCCCACATCCCGCAGCGACAGGTTCATTTTTCCCTCCGCGTCGCGGAAGATGCGCAGGTTTGTGATCTTCTCGATGGCGGGCGTGAAGAGCGCCTCGTTGTCCGCGGCACCAAGGCCAACGAACACCAGAAGCCCCCGCTGAATCCTTCCCACCACGGCACCATCAACGGCCACTTCCGCGTGGGATACGCGCTGGATCAGGAAACGCATCGGTTATGGTTTTTCGGAAATGGTGAGGCGAACGGTGGAACCAACCTTGACCGCAACGCCGGGGGAGGGGCGCTGCGACAGGATGTGCCCTTCCTTCAGCAGTGTTGTCGGTTCCTTCTTCTCAATGATGACCGAAAAGCCAAGGCTGCTCGCCTTCGTCACCGCGTCCCGCAGCTCCAGTGTCAGCAGGTCCGGCGATTCGGTTTCCGGCGTGCGGATCAGGCGCTCCGCAGTCATGTAACCCGCCACGCCCGTCACGGAGAACAGAATCACCGCGATCAGCGACAGGCGCCAGAACAGGCCAAAGAAGCCGGGGATGGAGGATTTTTTCGCCATTTGCGCAAGGCCTGACGCAGGCCCTTGAAGACCGGCAACAAAAAATCGCGCCGGTTTCTATCGCAGGAAGGGATTGTCGAAGAGGTAGGCGCCGCCGCTAAGGCTGACCGCCTGCGTCAACTCACCATTTTCATCCCATTCCAGCACCGTGCCCACGAGGGTGTCGCCGGCATCAAAGCGCACCGTTCCCAACAGGGTTTGGTCGGGGCGCAGGAACCAGAAGCGCGTGAATGCATCCGCGCTCTGCGCACCCATAGCCATGATTCGGCAGGTTGTCCCGTCCGTGGCGTAGTAGTAGTGCCTGCGCACGTCGTAGGTTCCTGTCGCCATGTTCACCGCGATGTAAACAATTTTGCCGCTGTCATTCACGCGCACGCGCAGTTCCGGCAGGCCGGCCGTTATCAGGCGGTAACGCTTCAGCCGCTGTTCCTCCCCGCGCGGACCATTTCCCTGCCCTCCGGGAGGAGCCTCTCCCGCGCCGCCCATTCCCGCCCCTTCGAAGGGACTGAGGTTGCGGTCCTTTGTCTTGAGCGCATGAGCCGCCGCGAGGTAGGCGCGCGCCCCCATCTCGTGAATTTCCTTCGCGCGAAAAATCTGGTCTGCCACTGCCTCCGGCGCGACCGCGTTGAATCTTTCCTCTCCTGTGGCCTTGAATTTCACCAGCAGCGCCGGGGTTGTCGGCAAGTCATCGTAGGCCTTGAAGGGTTGCACGGTTATTTCCTGCGCGGCGCCATGGCGCGCAATGCTCGTCAGCAGGAGGAGGATGAGGAGCACGGCCCGATGCATCACAAAGGCACCCGTATTCGTTCGATCCTTTCCGCAACACCAGTTTCCATGCTGGCGGTGATCAGCGCCCCGCACAGGAAGACTTCATTCGGTGCGGCAACCTCGAATCGCCGCGGCCGCTGCGTCATGATCGCGTCCAGAATCACATCCTTGTCATCGCCAATCACGGAATCATAGGGCCCCGTCATGCCCACGTCCGTCATGTAGGCGGTGCCGTGATGCAGGATTCTTTCGTCCGCAGTGGGAATATGCGTGTGTGTTCCCAGAACCGCCGTCACCCGGCCATCCAAATACCAGCCCATGGCGACTTTCTCACTGGTGGTTTCCGCGTGGAAATCCACAATGATCAGGGGGGTCTTTTCCCGGATTTTCTGCACGCAGCCATCGATGGCGCGGAAGGGGTCGTCGTAGTGCTGCGCCATGAACGTCCTTCCGCAGGCGTTCACCACCCCGATGAGTGGCCCGGCGGCGCTTCGGTGAACCACGTAGCCGCGCCCCGGTGCTCCGGGCGGGAAGTTCACGGGGCGCACCAGCCGCGTTTCAGCGTCGATGAAATCGTAGCTGTCGCGCTGGGCGAAGATGTGGTTTCCGCCGGTTAGCAGGTCACAGCCGGAGGCAAACAGCTCCTCCGCGATTTTCTCCGTAACCCCCTTCCCTCCGGCGGAGTTCTCGCAATTTGCAATGACGAAATCGACCTCGCGCTTTCGCCGCAGTTCGGGGAGCAGCTTCTTGATCGCCTGCCGGCCCGGGTTCCCAAAAATGTCGCCCACAAAGAGGATATTCATGGCAGTGATGAGCTTCCGACGGGCTGCCGAGGGAAAGGCAAATTGGCCTTCCCCAGACCTTCCCACCTCGATCCCCTTTTCCACGGTGCCGCGGCAGGCTGACCGTGAATGTGCGACCCGTTGGGGGCGGCTTTGGCCCGAACACGCGGTTTTAGCCCTTTTTCCCACCGTCGCGATGGCCCCAATTTTTGCTGACACGGTCTCGCGACGATTCGGAAAGTCCTGTCCTACTGCGGAACATTCCGGGCGGATTCAACCACGACAAGGTTTCTCTCACAGCGTGATGAGTGTTCAGACAACGGGACGAGGACGGAGAGGGATGAATAGGCTGCGCTGCGCACTGATACTGGTGCTTTTGGGTGCTGTTGCCTCCAATGGCCTCGCGCAGGAGGCCAAACCGGCTCCCGCCAAGGAAGAAAAGAAAGAGGCCCCGAAGGAAGCGCCCAAGGAGGCCCCCAAGGCGCCCGCGAGTCCACCCCCGGCCGTCAGGGTTCCCGAATCCGGGGCCGCACCGGATGTCTCCGGTGCCGACGCTGCCGCCCCAGCGGAGCAAAAGGCCGCTGAGGCGACGCCGCTCATCAGTTTTGCCGTCAACGGCGGAACGATTGAGCAGGCCGCGCTCCAGATTTCGTCCACAATCGGCGTCCCCGTGAACGTGTTCGGCAAGGCCGCCGGACAGAAGGTGACCGCCTTCGTTTCCGAGCAGCCCGTGGAATCCGCCCTCGGTGCGTTGACGAATCCCAGCGGGTTCATCTGGTGGAAGGACGACACCAAGAACGAGTACGGCATCGCGGATCGCGACTACTACGAGAAGAACATTCTTGCGACGAAGCTGATCCAGAAGACCTACCGCCCGAACAACATCAAGTCGAGCGAACTTGATCGCGCCATCAAGGGACTGCTGACGCCGAACCTTGGCTCATCGGTTTCCGACGATCGCACGAACAAGCTGATCGTTTACGACCTTCCCGCGTCGCAGGAGCGCATCGAGCGCTTCATTCGCGAGATCGACGTGCAGTTGGTTGTTCGCGTGTTCTACATCCGCCACGCGGAGGTGGAGGACATCGCGAAGAAGATTGAATCCTACAAGTCCGATCCCGGCACCATCGAGGTGGACACGAAGACGCACAAGATCGTCGTCACCGACCTGCTCAGCAACATCAAGAAGATGGAACTGCTGATCGACATTCTGGACGTCGCTCCGGAAATCGTCATCTATGACGTGAACAACATCGGCATCGACGGCGCGGACCTGGAAGACCTGAAGACGATCATCGACAACATTCGCACGAAGGAGGACGGCCTGCTGTTTGAAGTGAATGAAAAGCAGGGCGTCATCATCCTTGAAGACGTGCCGGAAGTGCATGAGCGCGTGGAACAGGTGCTTGCGGGATTTGACCAGCCTGTGAAGCAGGTGCTGATCCAGGGCGAGATTCTTTCAACCGTCTACACACGCAACTTCAGCCTCGGCCTGAACAGCTTTTCCTGGGCGAACAACCTGCTGTCCGCCTACAATCAGGGTGCATTTTACACGCCGATTCAGGGCGTTTCCAACCCGGCGGGACACCTTCCCACGTCCAGCAGTGGATCCAACAACGGGACAACGAACACCGTCCCGCAGTCGCACTTCACGGACCTTGCGAAAATCTTTCCGAACCTTTCGCTCGTGGGCGATCGCCTGACGGGGAACTTCATTTCCCAAACGGTGGCGCTTCAGTATGAGGCGGTCTTCAACGACACGAACACGCGCGTGCTGTTGCAACCACGCCTCGTTGTGAAGAATCAGGAGCCCTCAAAGATTTTCGTCGGCGAGGAAGTTCCCTACCTGACGACCTTCTTCGACAACGGCAACGATGGTAACAATAACAACTCAGGCCGCACGACCACGACACAGTCCACCATCAACTCCGGCTTGACGTTCGACATCACGCCTTCGATCTCCAACAGCTACCTGATTGATCTCGACCTGCGCATCGACAACGACACCGCCAAGCCGCAGACCATCACCGATGGAGGCGTGGAGCGCCGCGTTGTTGGTCGTGACCGCCAGAACGTGGAAACGATTCTTCAGATTCCGAGCGGCCAGACGCGCATGATCGGCGGGCTTATCAAGGATCAGGGAAGCGACAGTTCCGCAGGTCTTCCCTTCCTCTCCAAGCTCCCCTATGTCGGCGTGGTGTTTGGCAAGAAGTCGAACACCAAGACGGCCACGAACCTGCTGATTTTCCTCACGCCGACGGTGGTGGAGGACAACCTTCCGCGTCCCACGGGCAAGGATGGACGCCGCGGTCGTCTGGTTACCGACTATGAACGCGTCCCCAGCGACAGCGATCTCGAATCCGCAGATGAATCCCCCACGACGGGCACTGATTCGTCTGCCGTGCGTGCGCCGCTGAGCCCGGCGGAATTGCTTTCCAGCGATGCCGAGGAGGAGAAGGAGCGGTTGGAGCAGATCGAAGCCGCGCAGCGCAAGAATCAGGAGGAAGCGCAGGAGGACGGCGCCGGCAATTACAAGACTCAGGTCAACTTCCAAAGCGCCACCCTCAATCAGGGCGGTGGTCCCAACCGAACTGCGCCTGCGGGGGCCGTTCCTCCCGGGGCCACGAATGTTCAACCGGGTGGTCGCCGCGGCCAGCGCCCCAATCAGGAGAATCAAGGTCAGCCGCCGCAGGCGGGGGGGCCCGGTGCGTCCGGTCAGCCGCAGCCAGGTCAGCCGCAGCCGCAGGGAAATTCCCCGCAGCAGCACCAACCCCCGGCGGAAACGAACTACCGCTAGGATTCACAACGGCAACCAACCCGAAGCGCGGACCCAATGGCCCGCGCTTCTTTTTTTTGCGCGTCGCCGCTCCTCCCGCTCCGCTTTTCTCTGTGCACTCGTTCCCGATGCCGCTATGGTTGCCTTTGAAAGAACGAGACTCTCTTTTCATCTATTACCCACCTCCGGTTCCCCGCAAAATTGCGCATCCTTCACATCAACAGCGAATCGGGTTACCGCGGCGGCGAGCGGCAGTTGCATCTGCTCGCGCGCGGTCTGCGCGAACGCGGCCATGAGCAGTTGATCGTGTGCCGCCCCGCCTCGGAGTTGGAGAGTGCGCTGCGGGCGGATGGTCTTGCGACGGCCACCTACGCGAAGCCCGTGCTGCTGGGTGCGCGCAGTCCATTCCTGAGGAATCGTCTTCGCGAAATCGCGACGGATTTCAGCCCCGACGTTGTTCACGCCCACACGGGAAATGCCCACACGATGGCCGTGGGGGCGTTCCTCGGTGATCATCCCATTGTCACCACGCGGCGCGTCGATTTCGCCGTTGGCGGGAAGAAGTACACGGCGGAGGGGCAGCACTTCATCGCCATTTCCAACGGTGTGCGCGATGTGCTGGTGCAGGGAGGCGTCGATCCGTCACGCATTGACGTTGTGTATAGCGGTATAGACACCACTCGCGTTCGTGGCGGGCAGGGCGGCGCGCTTCGCAGCGAATGGTTGCACGGTGATGCGGGCCCCTTGATCGGCTTCGTTGGTGCGCTTGTGGACCACAAGGCTCCGTGGATTCTGGCGGAGGCGGCGTCGCTTATTCGCGCGCAGCTTCCCGGCGCACGGGTGGTGTTTGTGGGCGATGGTGAGGAGCGCCCCCGCCTGGAATCACTTCGCGCGAAGCATCCCGACGCGATCATCCTTGCGGGGCACCGTCAGGACATCGCGGATTGCTACGCGGCCTTCGATCTCTTCGTGATGCCGTCGAAGCTGGAGGGGCTCTGCACGTCGCTGATCGATGCGCTGGCAGCGGGCGTTCCGTCAATTGCGTCGCGCGCTGGCGGCATTCCCGACGTGGTGGAGGACAACGTGACGGGGGTGCTCGTGCCGCCGCTCGACCGGGAGCAGTTGGCCGCCGCCGTTGTTGCGCTTTGGGGTGACGAGGCGCGGCGAAGAAAGTTCGCGGAGAACGGTGTGCGGCGCGTGGAGGAACGCTTCACCGCGCGCGCCATGGTGGAAGGCACCGAGAGTGTCTATACGCGCGTGGTGGCCCGGTGATGGCGGAGTCGCGCAGGTTTCACCCACGCCCCCGCAAGGCGCCGACGGAGCAGTTGCGCGCACGCCGTGAGTTTCAAGGTGTCATCCGCCTTGTGACCTTCGAGGGGGACGGGGGGACGTTCCAGATCGTCACCTTTCGCCTTGATGATGATTCGGAGTTCAAGGCGGCGGGAAATTTCCTCGGCGCGGGTGTCGGCGAGCCCATCCGCATCAAGGGGGATTGGAAGGAACATCCCACGCACGGTTGGACGTTTCATGTGGAGAGCGCCGCGCCGCAGTCGCCGACGTCCGCCGATGCGCTTGTGGCATACCTTGGCAGCGGGCTCATTCCCGGCATCGGCCCGAAAACAGCGCAGACCATCGTTGACCGCTTTGGCGAAAACACGCTGCAGGTGATCGATGAAACGCCGGAACTGCTGCGGGAGATTCGCGGCCTCGGAAAAAAAATTCACTCAATCATCGAGCATTGGGCGGAACACAAGGCCACGCGGGAGACGATGCTGTTCCTCAAGCAGCAGGGCTTCAGCAACGCAATCGCCGCGCGCCTGATTCGCCACTATGGCGACAACGCGGTGCTGATCCTGCGCACGAATCCCTATCGTGCCGGCTTGGAGGTTCGCCACATTGGTTTCGCAAAGGCGGACGAAATCGCGGCGAAAATGGGGATCGCGCGTGATTCACCGGAACGCGTGCAGGCGGCTTTTGTCCACGTCCTCGATCAGGCATCAGCAGAGGGGCACACCTACCTTCCGCGGCAGGAATTGCTGGAGAGGGCGCAGAAACTTCTGGAAGTCGATGCGCAGTTGATTGAGCGCACGCTCGCCACCGCCGTTGCGAACAAGTACCTGCGGCGCGCCACCGTGGGGGAGAACGCGGAATGCTACTTCATGCCCTCGCTCCACGCGACGGAAATGGGCTGCGCGAAGTTCATCCGCACGCTCACCGATTCTCCAAAGGCCCTTCTTCCCGCGAAGGAAGTGGACGCAAAGCTTCAGGAGTTTGAATCACGTTATCGTTTCCCGCTCGCTCCGCAGCAGCAGGATGCGCTGCGCATGGTTGCGGCCGGCGGAATCGCCGTCATCACCGGAGGACCCGGCACGGGAAAGACGACGATTGTGCGCGCACTCGTTCACGTCATCAAGAGCGACAAGGTGCGCATTGCGCTGTGTTCCCCCACGGGCCGCGCCGCGCAGCGCCTTTCGGAGACAACGCGCGAGGAGGCGACGACGATTCATCGCCTGCTGAAGTGGAATCCGCAGAAGGGCGGTTTCACGCACGATCAGGAAAAGCCGCTGGAATGCGACGTGTTGATTGTTGATGAGGCGTCGATGCTGGATATTCCCCTCGCGTTCAGCCTGCTGCGCGCGGTGAAGCCCGGCTCCACCATCGTCTTCGTGGGGGACGGTGATCAATTGCCGAGCGTCGGGCCGGGAACGTTCCTGCGCGACCTGATTTCCTCCGGCTGTGTTCGCACCACGCGACTGCAGACGATTTTTCGCCAGGCGAACCAGTCACTCATTACTCGCAACGCCCATCGGATCAATGAAGGGCACGGCCTCATTTCGGCGGAGGGAGAGGGGCAGGATTCCGACTTCTTCTTCATCGAGCGCAAGGAACCGGAGGAGGTGCGCGCCGCGCTTCTCACGATGCTGACGGAGCGAATTCCCAAGAAGACGGGCTGCGATCCCATCGACGACGTGCAGGTGTTGACGCCGATGCGTCGCGGGCCGCTGGGTACGCACGAACTCAACGCGCTCATTCAATCGCGATTGAACCCGAAGGGTTTCACGCTCGGCACGGAGGTGAGGTTTCGTCGTGGCGACAAGGTGATTCAGAACGTCAACAACTACGACCTGAACGTGTACAACGGCGACGTGGGGAAGGTGCTTGGCGTCGATCAGGAAACGCGGCAACTGAAGGTGAAGTTTGGGCGTGATGTCGTTCGTTATCCCTTCGAAAATCTGGATGAACTGGAAAGCGCCTACGCCATCACCATTCACAAATCACAGGGGAGTGAATACCCCGTGGTGGTTGTGCTCCTCCACACCAGCCACTACATCATGCTGAAGCGAAACCTGCTCTACACCGCCATCACGCGCGGGAAGAAGCTCGTGATCGTGATCGGCAACAAACGGGCGATCTTTCAGGCGGTCCAGAATTCCGGCGGTGCGGAACGAATGACCGCGCTTGGTGCCTGGCTTATGAGGCCGGTGGAGAAGAACGAAATTTTCGACTGAGGAACGGGCGGGCGGCGCGCGCCGGGTGATTTCCGTATTTCAGTCCATGATAAACAGTTGCTCTCCCCGCGCGGGCCTTGTGAGGATCGACGCCGGTTTTGGAGCGTGGTGGCTCGCCGATATCATCAATGAATTCGGCCCGCATGCCAGCACCGAAAATTCTGTGGCGGAGCAAGCAATGGACCTCGCACGCGTGATCGGAACAGTCGTGGCAACACGTCGTGATCCCGCGTTTGAGCACGTGAAGATGGTCGTCATCCAGCCGCTTGATTCCACGCTGAAGCCGTCCGGCGATCCCATCGTGGCGCTCGATGCCCTGGGGCGTGGGCGCGGCGATCTGGTGTACATCGTGCGCAGCGGTGACGCGATGTTCGCGTGCAAGCTTCCCGGCTACGTCCCAACGGATTGCGCCGTCGGGGGCCTCGTGGATCAGGCGACGCTCGACGGATTGGTGGCCTCCTGAACCATGAAGATCGGGCGCGTGATCGGCAACGTGGTGTCTGTCCATCAATTGGAAGCCTACGAAGGACGCAAATTGCTGATGGTGCAGCCCGTGAATCCCGACGGAAAAAACGTTGGCCGCGCCACCATGGCGATCGACTACGTGGGCGCGGGCATGGGGGACCTTGTGATCATGAGCGCCGCCCCCGGCCTTGCCAGCACCGTCTTCAAGATCGAACGGGCGCCCATCAATGAAATGATTTCCGGCATCATCGACAAGGTTGATGTGCCGAAGTAATCACAGCGGAGCATCATCCTGACCACCCACAACGAAGACCAGATTTCACCCGCCTCCATGTCCCGCATTCTGGACATGAACGTGCGCGAGGAAAGTTTCATCGTAAAGGAAGACCGCCGCAGGCAAATTGCCGACGGCGTGGAATGGCGCCGTCGTCGCTTCGCGTTCAACGTGGATGACAACGAGGCGACGACGAAGCGGCGGCCGGAGGCGCTTTGCATCAACGAGATCACCATCGCGCGCGGCGGCAGGGCATCGCTGAGCCCCGCGCTGGCGGCACAATTTCCGCAGTTGATGCGGTTGCCGGAAATTGAAAATGCCTACTGGGCCACAACCTTTGCGAAGGGTGCGCTGCGCGCATCGGGGCCGACGACGCGCGAAACGCGGTTGTACCTGAACATGGGCGCATTGCTTTACGGTGATGCCCCGCGCGAAACGCTTCAGGCACTGCTTCATGGTCAGGAAACGGGATTCAAGGAGCCGGAGGAACTGGACAGGCTGGATGCGCTCGATCCCCAGCTTGTTGAAATGAATGACGGCAAATTCGGCGTTGCGCGGTTTCTTCCCGCGTTTCCGCTCTCCCGCTTCATCGAAAACAATTCAAACGTCATCGCCGCGATCAACGCGGGATTCTTCCTCAATTTTCCGGAGGAGTACGATGACGGCGTTTCCGCGCTTCATCAGCCCGTGGGCGGGCACATCATCGACGGGGTAATGGTCTCGCCGCCCTGGCTGGATCGCCCCGCGCTCCTGCACACGCGCGCAGGCGTCACGGAATCGCGCATCTTCGGCCCTGCAGACTTGGAACTGCTGATAGACGATCTGCCGCCGGTTGCCCTCCACAAGGTTGGCGCGGGCGTCGCTCATGGCAGCGTGCTGCGCTTCTTCGACGATCCGAATTTCACCGTTCCGCCCGATGCCATTGCCTTGAACTTCACCGGGGCATTCCTTGTTTCAGCGACGGCGGAAGTGGGCAGGGCCCCCTCGCCGCCACGCGGTGGAGCGACCGTGATTGTCGACGGGAAGCACGCACGCGCGGCGCTGGTCTCCGGCTGCAGGATGACGCTGCGCATCAAGCGCGACGTGGCGCACGATGTGGAATGGATGATCAGTGCCGGACCATTCCTCGTGCGAAATGGAAAGCAGATTTACGCGAAGGACATGCTGGAACCGAAATGCGCCGGTGAGTTCCGCGCAGGAGGCCCGGCGCCGACGCGCTTCCCCTTCGATGTGGAAAAAACCCGCGCGCCGCGCACCGCCTTTGGCGTCACGAAGGACGGCGCGTTGAAGCTCGTCGTGATAGATGGCCGCAATCCCGGCAAGCATAGCTGCGGCGTCACGCTCAGCGGCATCGCTGCGGCCATGCAGGTGATTGGTTGCGATTCCGCCATCAACCTCGACGGCGGCGGGTCGTCCGTGATGGCCATCGCAAACCTGTCGGAAGAAGATCGCCTGCGCGAGGACATCAACCCCCGGATCGCCAACATTCCCTCCGACGACGGCGGGAAGGAGCGCATTGTTCCCGTGATGATTACCGTGAGGAAGAAGCCATGACATTCGCGAAGGATCGTTACGAGCAGATGGCCTATCGGCGCTGCGGGCGAAGCGGCCTCAAGCTGCCGGAAATTTCCCTCGGCTTCTGGCAGGTGCTTGGGGAGCCGGGCAACGAACAGCTCTGCCGCGACGTGATGTTTCACGCCTTCAACCGTGGCATCACGCATTTCGATTTTGCGAACAACTACGGTCCGCCTTACGGCAACGCGGAACTTGTGGCGGGAAAATGGCTGAAGGAAATGCCGCGCGATGAGCTCGTCATCTCCACGAAGGCGGGCTACAACATGTGGCCGGGGCCCTACGGGGAGTGGGGGAGTCGCAAATATCTTATCGCGAGTTGCGACCAGTCGCTGAAGCGCCTCGGCCTCGATTACGTCGATATTTTCTACAGTCACCGCTTCGACCCCGACACGCCGCTGGAGGAAACGCTTGGTGCGCTGGACACCATCGTAAAATCTGGAAAGGCACTCTATGCAGGCGTCAGCAGCTACAATGCGGAACAGTTCGCGAACGCCATGCGCGTCGTGCGCGAGAACAACCTGACGCGAATCCTTATTCATCAACCCGCGATGAACATGCTCGTGCGCACGCACGAAAAGCATCTGCTTCCACTGACGGAGAAGGAGGGTGTGGGTGTCATAGCCTTCTGTCCGCTCGCGCAGGGCATCCTCACGGACCGCTATCGCGTTGGCATTCCCGAAGATTCCCGCCGGGGAAAACTGGGTGATGCGGGAAAGAAATGGTATGACGGCCTCGCCGCGAAGGGCGTTTGGGAGAAGGTCGAAAAACTTGCGCAGATCGCCGAACGGCGCGGTCAGGCGCTGGCGCAAATGGCGCTCGCGTGGCTCCTTCGCGATGCGCGCGTGACGAGCGTCCTCATAGGAATTTCGCGCATGGAGCAACTGGACCAAAACCTTGATGCGCTGAAGAACAAGTCGTTTTCCACCGATGAATTGAAGCAAATTGAAGACATTCTGGGCCCCAATGAATCCTCCCTGTAACATGGCATCCAAAGTTTCCCAAACAATTGCGCATCACATGCGCGGGAATCGCGGCGAGCCGCGCGCGAAGCGCGACCTGCTGTCGATCATGGACCTCGATGGCGGGGACCTGCGGGAAATTTTCGACCGCTCCTTCCAGTTGAAGAAGGAATGGCAGGCGCGCCGTGCGACGCCGATCCTGCAGGGCTGCACGCTTGCGATGATCTTTGAAAAATCATCGCTGCGCACGCGCTCAACCTTCGAAATCGGCATCGCCCAACTGGGCGGAAACTCCATCGACCTCAGCAACCTCAACATCGGCATGGGGACGCGCGAAAGCGTCGCGGACATCGCGCGGAACCTTGACCGCTGGTGCGACATCGTGATGGTGCGCACCTACGGAAAGGAACGCGCGGAAACTGTCGCGCGCGAAACCGCCGCTCCGGTGATCAATGCGCTCACCGACGAGGAGCATCCCTGCCAGGCGCTTGCAGACTACATGACGTTGATGGCCGTGGAGGACACCCGCGACCTTTCGGGTTTTCCCATCGCCTATGTGGGGGATGGAAACAACGTCTCCCATTCGCTGATGTGCCTTGCGGCCCTGATGGGAATGGATTTCCGCATCGCCGCCCCCCATCAGTACCAGCCGCAGCCGTTCTACGTTGATTGGGCGCGAAGAACCGCCGCGGCAACCGGCGCGAGGATCACGATCACCACCGATCCCCGCGAAGCAGTGAGCGGCGCCCGCGCTGTCTATACAGATATATGGGCCAGCATGGGTCACGAGAAGGAATATGCGGAGCGCGCGAAGGTGTTTCCGCCCTATCAGCTCAACAGCGCCTTGCTCTCGCATGCGGAGAGGGACGCCTACGTGATGCACGATCTTCCCGCGCGTCGCGGCGAGGAAATCACCGACGAGGTGATGGATGGTCCCACCTCCATCATCCTGCTGCAGGCGGAACATCGCCTTCACGCGCAGAAGGGGATCATGCTGTGGTTGGCGGAGAAGGCCGGGATCAGGCGTTACGAGTGACGCTTTTGAAGGATCATTGCCGAAAAGAAGACGGCTGATTGCAGCACAATGATGAAGGCGCCGCTCGGCATGTCCAACTGCACGGACAGCGGCAATCCCAGCAGGACGCTTCCCGCGCCGAACAACACCGACGCGATGGTCATGCTGCCAAAACGGTTTGTCAGCAGTCGCGCCGTCGCTGCGGGAATCACCATGAACGCGGCAATCAGCACGATGCCGACGATCTTCATCGCAATCACGATCGCGACCGCGAGCACCGCCGTCAGGATGTAGTTGTCCCGCGCCACGGGCACCGCGTCGGCGCGCGCAAGCTCCGCGTCCATGGTGGCATAGGCCCAGCGCCCCCACAGCGGAATCACCGCGATCGTCAGCAGCGCCAAAATGATGGCGTTGATCACATCGCGGGGGCTCACCGTCAGGATGGATCCGAAAAGGTACGCCATTGCATCGGACGAATAGCGTGTCGTCTTCGACAGGAAGATGATTCCCAGCGCCATCGCGAGCGAGAAGAGAATGCCGATGGCGGTGTCCGACGCGAGCCGCGATCGCTGCTGCACCCACTGGATGGCCAGCGCCACCGCAACCGTGAACGGTGCGGCGATCCACAATGGGTCGAGTGCGGGAAGGTGCTGTTGCAGGAGGATCGCCAGCGCCACGCCGCCGAAGGCGGAGTGCGCCAGCCCGTTGCCCAGAAAGCCCATGCGGCGTTGCACGACGAACACGCCGAAGTAGCTGCAGACCACTGCGACGATCAGTCCCGCGATGAGCGCGCGCTGCATGAATGCGTATTCGAACGCCTCCAGCATGTCGCTACTCTCCCACCTGCATCGTGTGCGCGTGGCCGCGATGGCCGTAGGCATCGCGCAGCAATTCATCCTTCAGGATTTCGTCGGGATGTCCGAATCCAACCACGCGCCGATTCAGCAGCAGTACCGCGCTGGCATGGTGCCGCGCCACCGACCAATCATGCGTGATCATCACTATCGTCGCTTCGGGATGGTCGTGCTGGTAGTGTTCCAGCAGGTGATAGAATTCGCCCTCGCCGGCGAAGTCGATGCCGGAGGCCGGCTCGTCCAATATCAGCAGCCGCGGATTGCGAACCATTCCCCTCGCCAGATACACGCGCTGCAATTGTCCTCCGGAAAGGTGCGCAATCGGCGTGCGCGCGAACGCACCGACGCCTGCGCTTTTCAACGCCTTCATCGCGCGCGCTTCGTCCTCACCACTGATGCGCCATGGCCAGCGCCGCCGCAGACCGCTCACCACCAGTTCCAGCGCCAGCGCGGGGAACTCGCGATCGAGCGTCTTCAACTGCGGCACGTAGCTCACCACCTGCGAATCGCCCCCGCCGATGCGGACCGATCCTTCCGAGGGGCTGATCAATCCCGTCAGGGTTTTCAGCAGCGTGGATTTTCCCGCGCCATTCGGGCCCAGCACCGCGAGGAATCCCCCTTCGTTCAGCGTGAACGACACATCCTCCAGCGCGGTGATTCCGCCGAACCGCACGGTCAGGTTTTGCACGGTCACTGCGGCGTTCATGGCTGGTAAGCCTCGCGCAACACCGTCAGGTTGTGACGCAGCCATTCCTCATATTTCATGCGGCCCGCTACGCCGCCATTCGGGTCCAGTTCCGCCAGCTTCACGCCGGCGCCCTCTGCAATCACCGCCGCCGGACCCCGTGGCAATTGCGGCTCCGTGAAGACGACGGGAACATGCTTCGCCTTGATCGCCTTGATGGCCGCGATCGTGTGCCGCGGCGAACCTTCCTTGCCGGGGATTTCCTCGATCGATCCCGCATAGTCGATCCCGTGGCGCTTGAGCAGATAGAGAAACGAAGGATGAAAGAGGAAGGCGGAGCGTCCGCGCAGTGGCGCAAGTTCGCGCGTCGCCTCCTCGTTCAGCATGTCCAACTGCGCCGCGAACGCCTTTTCATTCGCGCGATAGGCGTCGGCTCCCTGGGGATCAACCTCGCACAACTTCGCAGTCAACGCCGGCAGCAGCGCCTTCACCGCAAGCGGATCCGTCCAGAAGTGCGGATCAATCGCACCATGGTCGTGGTCGTCGTGATGATCATGCTCCGCAGTTTCCGGAAAGGATTGTCGTGCGCTTTCGGGCAGCAGGTCCATCGCGCGGGCGGAGTGTTCATTCGGCAGCCGCGCCGCCCAGGAATCCAGATTCTCCGCGACGGAGAAGAAAAACTTCGCATCCCGCACCGCCTTCAAATCAGAGGGACGCGGTTCATAGGTGTGGGGGGACGCGCCGGGTGGAATGATTGCGACAACCTCCGCGCGCCCCGCCGCCAGTTCAGCGACAATCATCCGCAGCGGCTGCACCGTCACCGCGTAGTATCCCGCGCTGCGGCCCGCCGCCGTGATCAGGCAGAACGCCGCCACCGCCAGCAGCCGCCACAACGCTTGCCTTGCGGATGATCCTGCGTACACTTTGCGGAGGATGTTCATGATAATGAGTTATCATTAGCGACAGGCGTTCCCGATGCAACGAAAAACCACCCAGCGCGAGGCCATCCGCGAAGCCTTTACGAAGGCGGGGCGTCCCCTTGGGCCCGACGAGGTCTTCAAGGCGGCGAAAAAGCGCGGCAGCACACTCGGCATCGCCACCGTTTACCGCGCCATCAACGACCTGCTGGCGGAGGGATGGCTGCAATCCGTCCAGATTCCCGGCGAACCGGCCCGCTACGAGTTGCGCGGGCTTCCCCATCATCATCATTTCCACTGCAAGAAGTGCGGGAAGGTCTACGACCTCAAGTCATGCCCCGGAAAACTGGAGTCGCTCGCCCCGAAGGGCTTCGTGGTGGAAACGCACGAACTTACGCTGACAGGGGTTTGCGCCGATTGCGGCAAGTAGGGCCCCGAAGCCGCTACATCATTCCGAGCCGGCAGAGCACCAGCGTCTGCACCGCTTCAAAGAAGTCCCTTAGTCCGATCTTCTTTCCTTCCTCGAACGTGCGGGCGAAATACGTGGCGGGGACTTCGTGGATTCGTTCGCCCGCCAGCAGCACCTTTGCGGTGACTTCCGGGCAGAACTCGAAGCGTTTGCACTTCAGGTGCAGTTTGCGAAGCGTCTTCGCCTCGAACGCCTTGTAGGCCGTTGCCTCGTCGGTGATCACCTGGCCGAAGAGCAGCACCACCATCAACGTCAGCAGCCGGTTTGCCACGTAGTTCGGAATGCGCATTCCCGTCGGCATGCGCCCCAGAAAGCGCGACCCGTAGGACACCCGGCAGCGGCCATCGAGGATCGGCCTGATGACGCTGGGGATTTCCGACGGCTCGTATTCCATGTCCGCGTCCTGGACGATGATGATGTCGCCGGTGGCGTGCTTGAAGCCGGTGCGCAGCGCCCCGCCCTTCCCGACGTTGCGTTTGTGGAATACCGCACGAACGCCCGGTTTGCCGGCCTCGTGCTGCCGCAACCATTCCCGCGTGCCGTCCGTGGACTGGTCATCGACAAGCACCAATTCCAGCTCAAGGGGGTAGTTCACGGCGCGAACCCTCTCCAGAACCTTGGGAAGCAGTTCACGTTCGTTATAGATGGGGATGACGATGGAGAGCTTTTTCACGGGCGCCGTTGACGACGAACAATGCACGGTCCCGCCGCCTGTGCCAGCGAAAAGCGCCATCCACGTTGACAACTTCTCCCCCCCGGTTGACAAAACCACCACTTCGCCACGTCGTTTAAAGGGAGCCTGTCGCCGCCATGGAAATGAATGAAATGCTGAAGCTGGTTGTGGAGCGTGACGCTTCCGACCTTCACATCTCCGTGGGCAAGACACCGGTTATGCGCATGGGCGGCGTTCTGGACGTCGTCGATCCGAACATCCTCACACCGGACGACAGCGAACGGCTGATGCGCGAAATCACGCCCCCGCGCTACCAGCAGATGCTTCAGGAGCACGGCTCCTGCGACTTTGCCTATTCCTATTCGGACCAGGCGCGCTTCCGCGTGGCCGTGCTGCGCAGCCGTGGAAACATCGGCATCGTCATGCGCCTCATCCCCAGCCGCCTGCTGCCGTTCGAGGTCCTCGGCCTGCCCAAGGAATCCATCATCCAGGTCCTTAGCGCCCACCGCGGCCTTTGCATCGTCACCGGCCCCACCGGCTCCGGAAAAACGACCACCCTCGCAACCATGATCGATTGGATCAATATGAACCGCTACGTTCATATTATCACCATCGAGGACCCCATCGAATACATTCACCCGCACAAGAAGGCCATCGTCACCCACCGCGAAATCCACGTTGATACCCCCAGTTTCGCCTACGCCCTTCGCGGTGCCCTGCGCCAGGACCCGGACGTGATCCTCGTCGGTGAAATGCGCGACCTTGAAACCATGGAAGCGGGCCTTCACGCTGCGGAAACGGGCCACTTGGTGTTTGGCACGCTGCACACCATCGACGCCTCCTCCACCGTGGACCGCATGATCGACGCCTTCCCCGCCAACCAGCAGGAACAGGTCCGCTCCGTGCTCTCCGTGGCGCTCAAGACGATCATCGCGCAAACCCTTGTGCCCCATGCATCGGGGAAGGGCCGCCGCGCCGCCTACGAAATCCTCCACAACACCCCCGCTGTCGGCGCCCTGATCCGCGAACACAAGACCAACCGCATCTATTCCCAGATTCAGATCAGCTACAAGCTCGGCATGATGACGCTGGACGACTTCCTGTTCGGCCTCTACAAGCGCGGCGACATCACGGGCGAAATCGCCCTCGAACGCGCCCACTACCCGGACGAACTCCGCGTGAAGATGATGGCCCACACCTCGGAAGTTGACGAGCCGATCGTTTAGGGCTTTTTCCCCGTCCCGGCAGGTTGCCAATCCCCGCCCACCGCGCCATTCTTAGGGATGTTGCATTTTTGCAACGCCACGGTACAAATATCCCTTGCGAAGGGCCGCGAAACGAACACCTTGACGTCTACCATAAGTACCATGCGGTTTTCGGCCATTTGCCCTGCGGATTGCGTGGTCATCCCCCGTCTCTTTGAAGGAGAACATATGAAGAAAGGATTTACACTGATCGAACTGCTGATCGTGGTGGCCATCATCGCGATTCTGGCAGCGATCGCAGTTCCCAACTTTCTGGAAGCGCAAACACGATCCAAGGTGAGCCGAACATTGGCAGACATGCGGACAATGGCCACTGCTATTGAAGCGTACACCGTGGACAACAACGCCCCTCCGATCGACGGAGGCAAGACACCAGATGGCCAAGCGTTCTGGTATCTTCCCGGCGGCCCAACTGCAGGCTCTGGTGTTGCTGGGGTTTCCACACCGATTGCCTACCTGACATCGACGAACCTGCGGGATCCGTTTCGTGTGGTAGCCGCTGCAGCGGCCTCACGCGCCGCTGAGGCGGATGGCGTTTATTTTCAAGATGAGGACTATCGTCGTTTCCGTTATCGGAATTTCAAGTACACATACGGTGCGGTTCCCAACAACGTTGCCGGGTATCAGCATGTCTACGGTACATGGTGTCTCAATGGTGCGGGACCGGACAAAAGCTACACGTCCAACGTGGTAACTGTGAATTTGGGCTTCGCAACGGTTACCCCCGCGCTTAATGTTGTGTATGACCCAACGAACGGAACTGTCAGCCGTGGCGACGTCGTTCGTTCACAGAAACATTCAGTTCAACCCGGCCCCTACGGCCTCTTGTGATTTGAGAAACGGAGAAGAACTCAATTACGAAGTGACCACTCCCATCGCCTATTTGAGCTCCAATACGGCCTTTAAGGATGTGTTCAAAATCAGGCGAGCCGACATCCAGAATACCCCCGGCTTGACGGGACGTGATCACTACAATTTCGGCAACTGGAACATGCGTTCCCGCGTGCAGAACGCCCCATTCGCAGCAAGCAAGGACAACTGCGGCATGTGGTTCATGTCCAGCGCAGGACCGGATAAGTACACGAGCAATAAGTCCATTCCGCCAAGCCCAGTTGCTGACTATAACGTGGTGAGCAGCATTCCCTATCGTGTATCGTACGATCCCACAAACGGCACCATTTCTGTGGGCGATATTTGTCGCTCACAGAAGTACGGTGATGGCATCCTGCAAATGGCCCCGGTTCCGTGATGTAGCGGAGGCCACAGCACTTTTCGGCACCCATCGGGGAGGCGGCGACGCCTCCCCGATTTTTTTGTCCGGCGACCAATCGACCTTCCTCTGCCGCTGTTCGGGTGCCTGCGACGACGCCATGGGGGCCTTGACATCCGGCTCCGTGTGGGCTGTGTTGGTTGAATCAACTGGTTGAAAGGGGCCGCCGTGTACTCCGAGGTTTTCAAGGCATTCGACGCCAAGACGCACTTCTCCGAATTGCTGGACCGCGTTGCGCGCGGGGAGCGCATCGCCATCACCCGCTATGGTGTCCATGTGGCGACCCTTGTCCCTGCGGAAAATCGTTCCGGGAAGGCTCAGGAGGCTGCGCGGCGCATCCTTGCCCGTCGCGAGACGATGCAACGTGAGGGGCGCGGCCTCAGCATCCGGCAGATCATGGAGGCGCGGGACGAGGGGCGTAAATGACGCTGGTGATCGATGCTTCCGTCGCCATTGCCTGGGCGTCACCGGACGAGAATGATTCGTTTGCAGATGAGGCGATGCGGTTGGCGGTGGAACATGGTGCAGCGGTTCCCACGCTTTGGCCCCTTGAGGTCGCCAACATTCTGGTGGTCAACGAGCGCCGGGGAAGGCTCACGGCGGAGGAGGCGAAGGGGATCATGGATGACCTGAAGGAACTGGCTCTCACCGTCGATCCCGAAACCACTTCCCGCGCCATGGAGGAGATCGCCGCGTTGGCGCGCGAGCATCGGCTTTCGGTCTATGATGCCTCCTATTTGGAACTTGCGCAGCGCCTCTCGCTTCCCCTCGCGACTCTCGACAGGGATTTGCGCAAGGCGGCGAAAGCCATCGGCCTCCCCGATTTTTTTGCGACCGGCGGTCAGGGTTTTATTTGACGTTGTTCGCGTGGGAGGTGGCTCCTCTGCTGGTGCCCGCGTTGTGCGGGCAATTCCCCGCTCCGGTCCGCTGCCCATGACCCGTTCCTCCCGCTCTGCGACACCCATCGGCAAGATTTTCGCCCTCGTCCTCATCCTCGCACCGCTTGTTGGTGGGGCGTTGTGGTTTGGATCGCAACGCAGTTCCTCGGCCCGCGCCGCTGATCCGGAGGTTGGTCAGCGCGTGATGCTCGCGCAGAAGTTCGTCACTTCCGGCGAGCACCAGAAGGCACTGGAAATTTTCCGCGAGCTTGATGAGAAGGGACAGGGCTACGGGGAGGAGGGCCAGATCGTCCGCATTTCGGCGCTTGATGGGGCGGGAAAGCATGACGACGCCGCAGAGGCCGCGAAGGCTTTCCTGAAGAAGTATCCCGAATCCGCCGGCAAGGAGCAGGCGGAGTATATTGTGCTCAATGCCGCGCTGGCGAAGAGGGACCTTGGCAGTGACGTCGAGCTTCAAAAGAACGTGGAGTCGTTCCTTGCGGAAAATCCCGATCATCCGTCGTCGGTGCGGCTTGTTGCGGCGCTCGCGCAGCAGGACCTGAAGGCGGGAAATCGCGACGCGGCGATCGCGCGGCTGGAACCGTTGCTGAAGACTTCGTCCGACAACCCGGAGGTCTTCGCGATTGCGGATGAAATCGGGAAGGCAAACCTCGCCGCACTGCTGTCCACCACGCAGCAGGAGGGCGACGTTGTCTATACAGTGAAGAAGGGCGATTCGATCAACAGGATCGCGCGCGCCAACAAGGTGACCGATGAGCTGTTGCTGAAGTGCAATGGCATCACAAATCCGAAGAACCTGCGCATCGGGCAGACGCTCCGTGTGCCGCAGACGGATTTCTCCCTCGTGGTGGACGTGGCCGCGAACACCCTGGTGCTGAACAACCACGGAAAGTTTTTCCGCATCTATCGCGTGCGAACGGGTCGCGAATCGGGAACAACCCCCACGGGCGAATACAGGATTCTGAACAAGAAGACGGCTCCCACGTGGCGCCCCGGCAACGGCCATGTTTACGGCCCTGGCGATCCGAACAATGAGCTTGGGACGCGCTGGATGTCCTTCAAGGAGGATATTCTTGGCATTCACGGCACGCTGCATCCGGAGACCGTTGGCGAATACGCCAGCAATGGTTGCGTTGGGATGCACACGGCGGAGGTTGAGGAGCTTTTCGACCTTATCAACGTCGGCACGCCGCTCACCATCACGGGCTCGCAGGACCTGACGCGCCACAAGTTCATTCCTCCGCCTCAGGTGCCTCCGCCGCAGCAGCTTGCGTCTGCGGCGAAGCCGTGAATTTCCGCTGACCACTGTTTCGTTTCGTGAGCAGATGGGCGCATGTCCGTCCTGCCAAGGTTAGTCGCCACAATCCAACTGCTGCTAATCCTCGCGGGCATCGCCGCCGTCGCGCGGTTCCACGGCAGCGCGCTTTCCTTCGGACCAACCACCGGCCTGCTGGGTGCGTTCGTGATTTGCGCGGTCGGCGTTGGCGCGGCGTCGCTCAGTGCGAACATTCACTATGCCGCGCGACATCTCTACAACATGCACTACGCGGCGATTGTTGGCACGGTCTCCGTGGTGTGGGGCTTGCAGATTCTTCCGGCGCTGGAGATTGAATGGTGGCTTCGCGCGTTCCTGGCGGGGTGCCTTGCGCTTTCGGCGCCGTGGACGCTGATGCACCTTGCCGCGAGCGCGGCGAATCGCCGCAGCACCACGCTGGCCATCGCGGCGGCGACCATGTGTGCGGCCTTCGCGGCGTTGCATCCCGCGTCCATCGTGCTGCTCACGGTGCTGGTGGGGCTGTCTGTGCTCGGTGTCTGGCTGCCCACGCGAAAAAATGACGGGGAGCAGCCCGCCCCCATGGCGTCGAAGTCGTGGGGGGCCACGGCATTCCTGATGTTCAACCTCGTGGTGGCCTGCGGCCTTGGTGTGATGATCCTGATCTTTTTCATGCACACCTACGCCATCGCGGTCGATGGAGAGGCTGGCGTGGTCGCGACGAATACCGCTGATTTTGACTTCGGGAATTTGTCCGGCGCGGAAGGTGTCCTGAAGCTTGCACTGGCGCGCATCGCCGGCAGCGTGGCTGGTCTGGTGCTCGTTCCCGTCTCAGTCTTTCTTTGGCCTACGGCGGTGCGGAGCCGCACGACGATGATGCTCGCCGCCGCCTGCATGACGACGGCCGCCGCCTGTGGTGCGCAACAATCCCTCGTGCCGGGAATTGTCTGCGGTGGAATCAGCGCCTTGCTGCTCTGCATGGCGACAGTGGCTTGCGCGGAAGGGGCGCGCGGCACGCGTTGGCCCCACGCGATCATCGCAGGCGCCGCCGCCGCCACGATCCTGCTTCAGGTGTTTTCCGGGAGGCTGCGAAATCCATCGTCGTCCCTTGTTCCCTTCCTTCTGGAATCGCTCTACCTTGCGATCCTCTGGTGCGCGGCCTACTTCGGCGGTTTTCGCGTGATCAGGGTACGGGCGGATATTGCCGCCGGGCTTGTTGAAAAGCCCGCCGCGCCCAATTCACCACGGTATCGGCCTCCCTCCCTCGGTCAGACACCACCGCACCCGTGAGTTCCCGCCGGGAGAATCGGGCAAGAAACTCGCAATGGAGGGAAATGGCCGTGAGCGGGACACGATCCGCTTCACACTTGCTGAGCCGCGCGGTGCTGTGGGATGAATCGCGCACCCGATGGAGGCATGCTGACCGTGGACGCGCAAACGCGCGAGACGCTACAATTTGATCTGGTGTTGGAGTTGATCGCGGGGCGCGCGAGTTCCCCGCTCGGTGCGGAATTCGTGCATGGCCTTGCGCCGCTTCCCGATGCGGAGGCCATCGAATCGCGCTTTGCGCTGCTGCGCGACCTGATGCGATTGCTCGCGGGGAACCAGTCGTTGCCGCTGGGCGGGCTTGCGGACGTGCGTGGGCTCCTGCGGAAGGTGGGCGTCGCGGGCACGGCGCTCGATGAGGAGGACCTGCAGCCGCTTGCCGCCTTCGTGCAGATCACAAATCGCCTTTGTGTCTTTCGCGATCGCAACCGGGAGGATATTCCCGCTCTTGCGGGCCTGCTGGATGAATTGACGCGTGATGATGAGCTTGAATCGGAGCTGTCCGCGATTCTCGATCGTGACGGTCGCATTCGGGACGATGCGTCGCGCGAACTGCTGTCCGCACGCCAGAACCTGCGCACTGCGGAGGCGAACCTGCTGAAGACGGTCAACCGCCTCGTGGGTGAGTTGCATCAGCGCGGCGTTCTTCAGGATCAGTTTTCCACCATTCGCAACGGCCGCCATGTGTTTCCCCTGAAGAGCGGATCGCGCGGGCGCGTGGCGGGAATTTTTCACGGCGGCTCCGGTTCCGGCGAAACGGTTTACGTGGAGCCGAACGAGGTCGTGGAGGCTGGCAACGACGTGGAAATGCGTCGCGAGAAGGAACGGCAGGAGGTCCACCGCATCCTGCTTCGCGTCACGGAACAGGTGCGCCCGCGCGTGCCTGCGGCGCTTCACACGATTGAAGTGCTTGGCGAGGTCGATGGCCTTCATGCGCTTGCACGTGTGGCCGTGGAGAAGGCGGGGGGGATTCCGTCGTTGCTTGAATCGGGGGCGCCGCGGCTGATCAACGCGCATCATCCGCTGCTGAACCTTCGCGGCGGCAGCAGCGTTCCCATCACCATGATGCCGGATCGGACGGATCGCTGCATTGTCCTGTCGGGACCCAACGCGGGTGGAAAAACCACCGCGATGAAAACGCTGGGGCTGCTGGCGGCGCTCGTGCAATGCGGCGCGCCCATTCCCGCGTTCCCGGACACGGCGATTCCGGTCTATGCGAACATCCTGACGGACATCGGCGATCATCAGGACATTCAGCGCGGGCTTTCCACGTTCAGCGGGCACCTGCGCCGCATTCGTGAAATTTATGATCAGTGCGATCGTGATTCGCTGGTGTTGCTGGATGAGCTTGGGACGGGAACCGATCCGCAGGAGGGGAGCGCGCTCGCGCTTGCGCTGCTTGAGACGTTCTGCAATCGCGCCGCGCTGACGATGACAACGAGCCACTTGGACAATGTGAAGGTTTGGGCGGAGGACGCCGAGGGTGCACGCAACGCATCGTTCTCGCTGGACCCACACACGCACGCGCCGACGTTTGCGCTGCGGCTCGACCTTCCCGGCGCCAGCGAGGCGCTTGAAATTGCGCAACGCGAAGGAATCCCCGCAGAGGTGCTGCACAAGGCGCGCGCTCTTGTGGGACAGCGTCACCTTGAAATGGGGGAGATGCTGCGGCGCATTGAGGATCGTGATCGCCGCCTTGCGGTGGCGGTGCGCGATGCGGAGGCGCGTGCGCAGTCGTTGGCGGAACAGGAGAAGGTGGCGCGCGCCCGTGCGGAATTGCTTAGGGAAGAGCGCCGCCTTCAGCGCGAGGCAGCACTGCGCGAGAAGGAAAAGACGATCGCGGAGACCCGCGAGAAACTGGAACGCATGATCGCTGAACTTCCTGCGGAGGACGATCTGCAGCGCCGCAAGGAGTTCCTCATTCGCGCCCGCGCGGAAGCGATCCGCGATCAGGGACTCACTGCGGCGGAGCGGCTGAAGCTGGCGCAGTATTCCGTGGAAACGGGCGAGTTTGTGATTGGCCAGAAAATTTTCCTGAAAACGCTTCGTCAATGGGGCACCATCACGCAGCTTGACGAGGATAGGAAGGTTCGGTTGCTGGTGGGTGCGATGCCCGTGTGGGCGAAGCGCGAGGACCTGCTGGACCATGATCCCGCAGAGCGCCACGCGGAGCAGCGCCAGGCCGCCGATGATCTTGCCACGAAGGGGCGCGCGCACGGCGGAAAGCGCAGCCGTCGCATCAAGAATGCGCTTCGCGATGCGGAGGAATACAGCGGCCCGACCGCGCGCACGTCGGTGACGCTTGGGGGGCGAACGGTGCCGAATTACTCACGCCCTGATTCCATGATGCTGGACCTCCATGGTTTTCGCGTGGAGGAAGCGATTCGCGCCATCGACAAGTTTCTCGATCAATCGCTGCTCTCCAGTTTCCCCTATGTGAAGATCAATCATGGGACGGGGACCGGCAGGCTCTACAAGGCTGTGCATGAATATCTGCGCACGCATCCCAGCGTGAAGAGTTACAACTTCGCCACCTCTGATGAAGGGGGCGGGGGCGTGACCATTGTGAGGTTGTAGCGGTTGGTTGAATTGTGACGGCGTGAAGGATGCGCGGCCGTCACCACAGGAACGTGTTACTTGTGGAGGGTTTGCATCGCGCGTTTTTCAAGGTCCTGCGCGTGCTCCGACAGACGACCTTCATCGGCCTTCAATCCCGTCACCTGGTTGATCAGGCGCATCGCCTCCGGAGAACTGAATCCCATTTCAGCCAGATAGGCACCCACGATCGTTGCGCCGCTGGCACCAACGGCCAGAACGCGTCGCCCGGCGAGGAGGCTTTCCCGAAGGAAGTCCACCCCGTCGCGCAGGTGTTCCTTCCCCAGCGAGCCATCCTTGTTTGCGGGGCGGTAGTACAGCTTGATGTCATCGCCGAACATGCCGCCGCTGCCGAAATAGAGGATCGCCTGAATGCGGTGCTGCTTCAGGAAGAACGGATCATTCGCCTCGCTCAAGCTGGAGAGGTACAGGCGGTCTAGGATGCGTTGCATGGTGGGCGGGTCCGCGTGGTGGTTTTCGGATCAACCGGCACCGTCCAGACACACCCTGAACACGGTCAAGAAAGATGATGAGAAGGAGCGCAAATCCCCAAATATGCGCGCGTTATCTGTTTGACGACCCGGCGGGAATGTGTTGAATCGCCTCAGATTCAACCAATGGCGCACAGAAGTCTAAACTCTCTGGTATTTGCCGGGTTCGACGTAACCACGGCGGCCACCCTCATTTCCATGATGGGCGATGAAGGGGTGCCGGGGGACCTGCGCATTGTGCAGGGCGTCAACGTTGAGCCATGGGAGAGCGCGCGCACCGGCCTGATGATCATCGGCATGTCCCCCAGCACGGACGTTGGGCGGGTCTCGCAGTTGATCCAGAATCGCACGACCTACTGGGAGGTTGCCGTCTGCATCCCCTCGGTGCTCTCCTATTACTCCGTCGCATTGCTGGCGCAGGGAGCCGTGAAGGTCCTGCTGCATCCTGAAGAGGACCTCTCCGGCGCGAAGAAGGAACTCATCGCGCTGCTGCGCTCACTCTCGCAACTGCACAGCGATGCCTTCGGCCTTGAAGTCGCCGACCTGATTCAGCTTTACGGCGAAAAGCGCATGGCGAAGACCATTCGCCTGACCGGCGCCGGTTGTGTTGGCTCGATCTTCCTCAACAACGGCCTCGTCATTCATGCGGAAACCATGGATGAAGAGGAAGGGATGACGGCCTTCCGCCATTTGATCACGATCGAAAATCCCGACATCCGCGTTCACAAGGGGTGCCTGACGGAAAAGAAATCCATCGGTATTCCCGCCATGAGCGCGTTGCTGGAAGGATCGCGACAGGTGGATGAAATCCAGCGCGATAACGGGAACGCCGCGCTGGGCAACGGGTTCGCTGACAATGACAGCCTCGATTTGGCACCAGTCCCGGAGGAACTCAACACGGCGGCGCAGCCAACAAGGGCGACGAAGCAATTCGATCCGCTCAAGAACCTCTTCGCGGACGAAGACTTCGATCATCATTGAATGATGGTTCCGCCGTCGCTCGCAAGCAGCGCGCAGCGGGACGCGATCCAGTTACAAAATTATTCGGAATTTTCAGGGATGCTCCAAAAGGAGCGGGCCGTCGGGAACTTTGGCACAGGCTCCGCTGTCACATCCAGTGCTCAGTCGTCCGGACTTCCTGTCCGAGAAAACAAATAGCCCGCCCTGGATTCGTCCGGGCGGGCTACCTGTCGCTCAGCCTAGGTGGGTAGAAACTACCTAGAATAGGTGGGAGAATTGTTTTTCCCGGATGCACCCGCAAGCCCATTTTGGGGCATTTCACGGTGAAAAAACGGATTTTTACGGTGCGGGCTATTAGTCGTCCGACAGCCGGAGGACGGACATGAAGGCTTCCTGCGGGATTTCCACCCGTCCGAATTGCTTCATGCGCTTCTTTCCTTCCTTCTGCTTTTCCAGCAGCTTGCGTTTGCGGGAGATGTCGCCGCCGTAGCATTTGGCTGTGACATCCTTTCGCACTGCGGAAACCGTTTCGCGCGCGATGATCTTCCCCCCCAGCGCCGCCTGAATCGGCACAACGAACATTTGGCGCGGAATAATTTCCTTCAGTTTTTTGCAAAGCACGCGGCCCTTCGATGCCGCGTCGCTTCGGTGGACGCTGATGGACAGCGCATCGACGGGATCGCCGTTCACCAGAACGTCCATCTTCACCATGTCCCCTTCCTTGTAGCCCGTCACTTCGTAGTCGAAGCTGGCGTAGCCGGACGTCACCGATTTCAGGCGATCGTGGAAGTCGCTGACGATTTCGCTCAGCGGAAACTCGTAGTGTACCATGACGCGTTCGGTGCTGATGAAGTTCATGTCCTTCTGTACGCCCTTCTTCCCCTGGCAAAGCGTCAGCACGTTTCCAAGATATTCCTTCGGGAAGAAGATGCGCGCGTCCACGTAGGGCTCTTCGATGTTGTCGATGTTCTGGGGATTGGGCATCTTCGACGGATTGTCGATGATCACCGTTTCGCCGTTTGTAAGGTGAACGCGGTACACCACGGAGGGGGCGGTGAAGAGCAGGTCCTGATTGTATTCGCGCTCAAGGCGCTCCTGAATGATTTCCATGTGCAGCAGCCCAAGGAAACCGCAGCGGAAACCGAAGCCAAGAGCCTCCGATGTTTCCGGCTCCACGAAGAATGCGGCATCGTTCAGCCGCAGTTTTTCAACGGAGTCCTTCAGCGAATCGTAGTCGTCCGCATTCACGGGATACAGGCCGGCGAACACGACGGGCTTCACTTCCTTGTAGCCCGGCAGCGCCTGCGTTGCGGGCTTTCTTGCGTGCGTGATCGTGTCGCCCACGCGCACTTCCGCCAGCGTGCGGATTCCCGCCACCACGTAGCCTACTTCGCCGCATTTCAGTTCCTGCACCGGCGATTGGCGTGGTGACAGCACACCAAGTTCCGTCACTTCAAAATCCAGTTCGCCCTTCATGAAGCGAATCTTGTCGCCAAGCTTCAGCTTCCCATCCTTGATGCGAACGTAGCAAACCACGCCGCGGTAGTTGTCATAGGCGGAATCGAAGATCAGCGCCCGCAATGGTGCGTCGTCATCGATCTTTGGCGGGGGGATGCGATCCACCAGCGCATCGAGGAGCTCCTTGCAGCCGATGCCAGATTTTGCAGACACGGGAAGTGCGGTTTCCCCGTCGATGCCAACGGCTTCCGTGATCTGGCGGCGCGCTTCATCCACATCCGCAGCGGGCAGGTCGATCTTGTTGATCACGGGAACGATTTCCAAATCGTTCTCCAGCGCCAGATAGACGTTGGCGAGTGTCTGGGCCTCGACACCCTGCGTGGAATCGACGACGAGGATCGCGCCCTCGCAGGCGGCCAGCGATCGCGACACTTCATAGGTGAAGTCCACATGGCCCGGCGTATCGATCAGGTTCAGTTGATAGACCACGCCGTCCTTTTCGTGGAACATGCGGACGGCCTGTGCCTTGATCGTGATGCCGCGCTCGCGCTCCAAGTCCATGGAGTCCAGCATCTGCTCCTTGAGTTCGCGCTTGGTGATGGTGCCGGTGATTTCGAGCAACCGATCCGCCAGCGTGGACTTCCCGTGATCGATGTGGGCGATGATGCAAAAATTTCGGATTCGGGGGGCGGACAACGCGGCGTTACTCCATTCGGGTGAAGACGTTCACAAGGCTACGGCGATGAGCATGATGCAGGCTCCGCGCCGTTCCAATTCCAACGGCGCGAAGGCGGGGGAGCGTAGGGTCACACTGCGGGGGCCGTCAAAGGTTTAACGGGGGAACCTGTTGCGGATTCGGGCCGCTGGAGTGAGCATTTTACCAGCTTTGATCCCAAATCCCGGTGCTTCCGCCATGTTTCGGCCGCTCTTTCTTCTGCTCATGATCCTCGGAATGGCAGCGCCCGCCTTCGCCCAGCCCATCCGCACGATCACCATTGAGGCCACCGTTCCCGATGGCACTGGCACGGTTTTCATCCCCGGCAGCATCCCCGAACTGGGCAATTGGGACACAGGAAAGGTGGCCATGGA
>JADZDZ010000025.1 GCA_020850785.1 Candidatus Sumerlaeota bacterium
GATGACACGCTTCAGCCACGGCAGCGGGTGCTGGTGCGTGCGAAGAGCGCGGACAACACGGCAAAGACATTCCACGCCATCAACCGCATCGACACCCCTGTTGAAATTGAATACTACCGCAACGGTGGCATCCTTCAGACGGTGTTGAAGAAGTTGAGTTGATCGGGCTTCCAATCGAAGCAAAGAAAAATCCCGGTTCCGTTGGTGGACCCGGGATTTTTCTTTCAGGAGTGCTTTTTTTTTCGCGCTCCGCGATTGCTTACCAGCTTCGTCCGCCGGTGGATGCCATGCGACGACGTCCACCACGACCGGAAAGGCTGAAGGCCTTCGGCTTCGGGTCTTCGATAGTGATGCCCTTCCACGATTCGCGATCAATCTTCTTGTTCAAGACCTTCTCGATGCAGCGCAACTCGCCCGCGTCTTCCGGTGTCACGAAGGTGATCGCGTCTCCGGTGGCGCTGGCGCGTGCCGTGCGTCCGATGCGGTGAATGTAGTCGTCGGGCGTTGCGGGAATGTCGTAGTTGATGACGTGGCTGACGCCCTTGATGTCGAGGCCGCGGGCCGCAACGTCGGTCGCGACCAGAATGCGGAAATGGCCGGTGCGGAAGCCGTCGATGGCCGACTTGCGGCGATTCTGCGACTGCCCGCCATGGATGCAATCCACGTGGAAGGCGGCGCGATCGAGCACCGTGGCAAGGCGGTCTGCGGCGCGCTTGGTGCGAACGAAGATGATCGTGCTGCCGACCTCCTCCTTCGCAAGAATGTGCTTCGTGAGTTCAACCTTGTCGGCGAGCGCAACCGTATAGACAAGCTGCCGTACGGCGTCCGCCGCCTTCACAACGGGGGACGTTTCCACGCGCTGCGGGTTGCGCATCATGTTGTTCGCAAGGCCCGCGATTTCCGACGGGAACGTGGCGGAGAACATCATCGTCTGGCGCTCGCGTGGAAGCTGCGAGAGGATTCGCTTGATGTCCGGCATGAAGCCCATGTCCAACATGCGATCCGCCTCATCAAGGACAAGGATGGAGAGCTTGCTGAAGTTGGTGTTCTTGCGCTGCATGTGATCAAGCAGGCGGCCGGGACAGGCGACCACGATGCTGGCGCCTTTGCGAAGCGCCTGCTCCTGCGCGGTGAAACCAACACCGCCATAAACGCAGGCGGTGGTCAGCTTGAGCAGCTTTGCCAGAGGAGCGACCACGTCGTGCACCTGCTGGACGAGTTCGCGGGTGGGGGCGAGGATCAGCATCCCCGTCGTGCCACGCGGCAGTTCGGCAAGGCGCGAAAGCGCCGGAAGCCCAAAGGCGAGTGTCTTTCCCGTGCCGGTTTGTGCGATGGCAACGAGGTCGTGACCCTCGGCAGCGACGGGAATCGCCAACTGCTGGATCGGGGTCGGTTCGGTGATGTTGTGTGACTTCAGGTACTGCAGGCAGCGGCTATCAATCCGCAGCGAATCAAACGCCATGTTTGATCAGGTCCAATCTATTGAGTTCATTGCTTCAGCGCACAAGCGACTGGTTCTGGGTGCTCGCCGCCAACCGAAGAAACAAGAAACTTCAAAGACGGAAAAATACTTACGAGTGCTACGTAGAAAGGAGAGGAATAATGCGTATGCAATCTACGGACAGAACAACAATGTTGGGGAGAATGTCCGCCAGCCTCGTGGACCCTTGCAAAGGAAAAGATGGTGATTTTCACGCAAAACGGGGGAAAATCCATAAAGGTGATTGGCCCCTTGCTTCGAAAAGCGACAAATGATGTCCACACTCAGGCCTGAAAAAGGGGCGAATACCATGCGATTTCTGGTGATTGTGAAGGCAACGAAGGAATCAGAGGCGGGGCAGATGCCCTCCACAGAGTTGTTGGAGGCCATGGGAAAATACAACGAAGAATTGGCAAAGGCCGGTATCATGAAGGCGGGGGAGGGGCTCCATCCCAGTTCGCGCGGCGTGCGCGTGCGATTTTCCGGCGACAAGCGCACGGTGATCAATGGGCCGTTCGCGGCGACGGAGGAACTCATCGCCGGTTTCTGGGTCTGGGAGGTGAAGTCGCTGGAGGAAGCAATCGAGTGGGTGAAGCGTTGTCCAAATCCCATGGAGAGTGAATCCGACATCGAGATTCGCAAGATTTTCGAAGCGGAGGATTTTGGCGAGGCACTAACGCCGGAACTGCGCGCGCAGGAGGATCGGTTGCGCGCGCAGATGGAAGGGAACGGATAGATAATTTCACTACAGATTTCCCGGCGGTGGAAGCTGCCGGAAAGAAAAAGCGCCCCGCGGAGGTGACTCCGCAGGGCGCGCTGCTTCGTGGTTGGTGGGGTGATCAGGGGACGTATACTTTGATTTCGTCCACGTAGAAGTAGGCTGTTGATCCGCCAGTGGTTCCCGTGTGGCCTCCGCGGGCGAAGACGGTGATGGATGTTCCCGTCGCAACGACGTTCGCGGTGTACTGCACCCACACATTGTTTGTTCCGCCGGTGATGTCTGTATAGACAACTGTTCCTGCGGATGGATTGGTGCCGCCGGTAAGGTCGTAGCCCATCCGCATCGTTGTGCCGGCCAGCGTCGATTGGCGCTTCATCCAGCCGGAGATGGTGTAGGCCTGACCAGGCACGGTGGTGATCGTCTGGCGCACGCCGCCGTCGAAGGCTGCTGTGTCGGAACGATTCCAATACTGCGAATACGCTCCATCGTGATGGTTGATCGAAGCGCGGCCGAAGGTGGGTGTGCCGCTGGTGGTGAAGGAGGTCCAGCTAGGCGCAACGCCGCTAACGTAGGTGCCTTCCATGCTGCCGTTCGCGGACAGGTTCGCGCCCGGCCCAATGACCGTGACGGCGTCGAAGTAGTAGTAGGCATTTGTTCCGCCGCTGGTGCTTGTGTGGCCACCGCGCGCGAAGATCGTCATGGTGTTGCCCGTGGCCACGACGGACTGGCTGTACTGATTCCAGGTGTTGTCGGTGCCGGTGATGTCCGTGTAGGTTACGGATGCGGCGGTTCCGTTGGTGCCGCCGGTAAGGTCGTATCCGACGCGAATGAAGCTGCCGGTGAAGGTGGACTGCCGCTTCATCCAGCCGGTGATCTGGTAGGTGCCGCCGGGAATCACATTGATTGTCTGATACACACCGCCATCAACGGCGGATGTATCCGCGCGATTCCAATACTGCGAAGCGGCGCCATCCTGTTTGTTGATGGTCGCCCTGCCGAAGCCAATCGCTGCAGAACCAGACGCCGTCCACGATGTCCAGCCGGGGCCGACGCCGCCGACGAAGGTGCCTTCAAAGCTGCCGCCCGAAATGCGATCAGCCTGAAGTGTTGTTGCGGAGGCCTGCGAAGAATTCGCGGAGCTTCCGCTGGCATTTGTTGCCCGCACCACATAGTAGTAGGGTGTGATGGCGTTCAGCGAGGTGTTGCTATAGGACGTGGCGTTGGCCGCTGTCGTATAGATGTCCGTGTAGGGACCGCCGGAGACGTTGCTGCGGGCGATGATGAATCCGGTTTCATTGGAGGAGTTGTCCGTCCAGGAGAGGTTGATCTGCGAACTGCTGGCAGCAGTTGCGCTGAGGCCGCTGGGTGCGGACGGGATGTTGGGAGGTGTCGTCGCGGATGCCTGCGCGGAATTCGCGGAGGAGCCGCCGGTGTTTGTCGCGCGCACGACATAATAGTACGTCGTGTTCGCCGTCAGGCCGGTGTTGCTATAGGACGTCGCGTTGGCGGCCGTCGTGAAGATGTCGGTGTATGGCCCACCGCTGGTGGTGCTGCGGGCGATGATGAACCCGGTTTCGTTGGAGGAATTGTCCGTCCAGGAGAGGTTGATCTGCGTCTGGCTTGCCGCTGTGGCGGACAAGCCGCTTGGAGCCGCGGGCGCGTTGGGGAGCGTCGTTGCGGACGCCTGTGCGGAGTTGGAGGAATCACCGACAGAAGCGGTTGCGCGAACAACATAGTAGTATGTCGTGTTCGCCGTCAGGCCGGTGTTGCTATAGGACGTCGCGTTGGCGGCCGTCGTGAAGATGTCGGTGTATGGCCCACCGCTGGTGGTGCTGCGGGCGATGATGAACCCGGTTTCGTTGGAGGAGTTGTCCGTCCAGGACAGATCAATCTGCGTCTGGCTGTTGGTGGTTGCGGAGAGTGCGCTTGGTGCGCTGGGCGCATCGGGCAGAAGGAATGTGACAGCCGCAGCCATCACTTCATCGCGCTTGGCGGCGCTGGCAATGGTTTCAAAGGGGAAGCCGAACACCAGCACCCTGCTGGTACCGTCATAGGCGACGGCGGCTGTGTCGGCGGTGCCACCGCTATACGTAAGCGCAACGGTGGAGCCGCTGGAAGTCGTCAGGCGGTCGGGATACTCGGCGTCGTAGCGGGCGCCGCTGGCGACATCGAAGTTGAAGGAGGAGATGCCGGCAAAGGGGCCCGTGGCTGTGGATGCGATCGTGTAGGTTCCCGCATCGTCACCAACGTAATCGGCGCGAAGTGTTCCGTTGAAGAAGGTTCGGTCGCCGGTTGTGCCCTGACTGTCGAGGTCCCAGCCGATTTCCGCACCGCTGATGAAGAAGCCGCGGTCACCGAGCGCAAGATAGTTCGCGACGGCTGTCTGTTCGGCGGTGCTCAGTGTTTCATCGGTCGTGGATTCCTCGCCGAGTATCCAGAAAACCAGATCGTAGTCGCCGAGGTTAACGGCGCCGGAAGCAACAGCTTCGTTGCTGGAGCCGCTGATTTGGATTCCCAAGGGCGCCAATGAATTCGCGTGCTCGACGGAATAGTTGAACGCTTGGAAACGGCGCGGATCAAGCCGCCGCAGGTCCGTGCCGGCGTTGGTGATTGTTTGCGTGGGAACAAGTGAGCGTTCGTTGCGGTCGAAGCCATTCACGATCAGCGCCTTGATGTCGCCGTCGCTGGCCGCCAGCGTTTCTGTCGGGAACGAAATGCCGCCCGCATTCACGGCGGCAACGCGGAAGTAGGTCGGTGCGTCCGCAGGGACGCCGCTGACTGTCAGCGTTGTGCCGGAAGCCACCGTGGTTCCGTTGTCGAATCCGAAACCGTTGGAGCTGCGGTAGACGATGTAGCTGGTGGCCGCGCCGCCGAAATGCACGTCGTTGCTGGAATTCAGTGGTGCGTCCCATGTAATCTGAACATTCCCGCCACCGGTTGAAATTGCGCGAAGGTTGCGCGGCGTTTCCGGGGGATTCGTCAGCGTGATGCCGTCGCGATCTTCAAAGTAGTTGATCACGCCCTGCACGATGGCACGCGCGTAATCATTGCGAAAGCGAGGATCGGCATAGCCGGTGGTGTCCGCCTGATTGTCGTGGAAAAGTCCCTCGATCAGGAAACCGGGAAGGCCCGTGCCGAGATTCGTTTGGCTGTTTTCGCCAAAGTTCGTGACGTTCTTTCCGCGCACCGTCCAACCGGGAAACCAGAGCGATTCGATGTGGTCATACATCGTGTCGTGCATGATGTTTTGCAGGTTCGTTGACGCCGTGGTTGCGGTGCTGTGGCGGTAGGTACTAAGGCCGCGCGCCGTCGTACCGCAGGTGCTGCCGGC
>JADZDZ010000026.1 GCA_020850785.1 Candidatus Sumerlaeota bacterium
CCGATCACGAACAGGCGCGCGGACGGACTCCCTTCGCCGGCGACGGCGCGAGTGCGCATGAGATGAAGGTCGCAGCGGCGGCACGTCGTGACTTCCGACGCGACCTGCGCAAGGTCTGAGCGGCGCTGCTCGTCGCTGCGGCGTTCATCGCGGGACAACGGCGCGGCGAAGCGATCATCGCGCGGACGCCGCGTTGGCTGGGGCGTCGGGGCTGGCACACGGGGCGGCGCACTCGCAGCGGCGTCGGGCGATGATTCAGCGACGGGGGAGGGAAAATTCGGTTCCTCCTCCACACAGGCAAAGCCAAGGGAGCGAAGAATGTCCCGCTGAAGACGGATGGACGCGCGCAGGTCAGCCATGATTGCGAACCAAGGCTAGAGGAAGGCTTTCCACAAAACAAGGAAAGAGGCGGAGCCGCGCGGTGAAATGAGCTGCGGAATTGCGTGGGTTGGATTTTCAGTCTCGTGGCGTGGTGCGCAGCGTTGCTTGGGCCTCCATTGCAACTTTCTCGAACGCCGCGCGGTCGCCTTTTGCCTTCAGATAGTCCAACCACGCCTTCCAGAGTTGCGGCTGTGCTGATCCCGATGCGCGGGCCATGCGTGGAAGGGCAAGCTCCGCCACGGCGGGGCTTTGGTTGATCGCGTCCTGCAAAGTATCCACCACCGGAGGAAAATCAATGTCGGCCTTGGCGGTGATTTCGAACGCTTGTATATACTTCTCCAACGCGTCGCGCAATTGGTGCGCATCACCGTGCATCGCGCGGATGCGAAGGGTCTCGCCTTCCAGAGAGAGCGCAAGTGCATCGCGCCAGATTGCTTCCGTGGTCGTTGGTGCTGCATTCGGCGAATGAAAGGGAATGATTGCGGCGAGGGACATCCATTCAAGATCGACATTGTACTTCGCGTGGGCGCGCGGTGCTTCAAAGAGAATGCGTGGATGGCGGTCGCTGTTCTGCGGCCCTTCGCCGGCGAAGCGCACCAACTCCGCGCGATCCATCCAATGCAGCGCGGCGACTTCCTTCGCGCCGTTGGGAAACAGATGGGCGGGGTCCTTGCCCTGCTCGCGGTAGATCGTGGGGGCTGTGCGTGCCCGTTGCGTGTCGGCGTCGCTGGGGGGGCGCCATTCGCCGGTGGTGCCGGGCGCCATGGCAGCCAGCATCAATGCCTGCTGATTGCCGGATGTGCCACTAAGCCATGCGGCAACCTTCCAATTTTCCTTCTCTGGGAATGCGGCGAGGAAGGAGCGAATAACCATCGCAAGGCCTTCGGGATCGAGTTGAAAGAGCGGGAGCCATTGCGCGTAAACTCCGCCCTGATTGAGGTGCCCGCCAACCGCCTGAAAATGCTCGCGCGTGAAAAGAAAAGCAACACCGTCGCGGTGCGGATGGAAAAGGTCGCCAACAATGAGGTCGTACTTTCCCGGCGTGGCAGCCACGAAACGGCGTGCATCCGCGACGTGAACATGGACGCGGGAATTGTTGGAGAGTCCGCCAGTGGAGGCGTCAAATTGGGGAAGAAACCGGACAACTTCCGGAACCAGTTCCGCAGCATCGACGTTCTGCAGTTGATCTCCCGCAGTGCGGACGAGGCCGCCTGCCGTGGCGCCTGTTGCAAGGCCAAGGAGCAATGCGCTTTTTGGCTCCATCGGCGAAATCAAGACGGGCAATGCGCCGATTCGTCCGTCGGCAAAACCGATTCCGCCGCCCATGAAATAGTGACGATCAATTTGAAGAAGGCGCGTGGTGGCGCGCGCCTCCACGGGCACGCGTTGATCCTCGCTCACCATGACAGTGCCGTGCAGTCCCTCGTGGTAGGAAACGATTTTCCAACCCTCGCGCGGCTGCACAAGGCCGAGTTCCGGCACCGCGAAGGGCAACACCAGAGCGATTGCCACGAGGACGGGAGCGCCGGCCAGCCGCAGCCTTCCGTGCAGCGGGCGCTTCCATCGCAGCAGCAATGAAGCGGCGAGCACGTAGGCAACGGGAACAATTGCCACGACGAAGCGGTAGTCCGCGAAGGAAAGCGAAGATGACAGCAAGGCGGTCGCAACAGCGGGGGCGACGGCGCCGCCGATGGTGTTCGCGGCATATGCCTGGCCGACCAGATGAAAATGTTCCGCTCGCTGCAGCAACAACGCGGTGGAGATTCCCATCAGGACGGTGGGAATGAAGAAGACGACTGCCGCCGCGGAGAATTCCAGAATCCCCTGCGCCAGAAAACTTCTTCGTTGCTCAAATGCGAGGTCGCCCGTGATCGATGGGACAACGAGCATCATCCATCCCGACAAAACACTCGCAGAGGCCAATGCCAGCAACAGCCACGCGTTCACTCTCCTTGTAATTCCGTTGCGCGCACGGTGGCGAAACTGTGCCGCAAGCCAACCTCCCGCGGCTATGCCCACAAGGTAGATCGCCAAGACATTCGCGTATGTATAGACAGTGCCTTTCAGGACCTGCCCAAGAACACGGGTGGCGGCGACCTCCAGCAGAATTCCCGCAAATCCCGCCAACGCCATGGCCGCGATCAGGGAGCGCCGCGCCTGCTTCATTGCGCGGGACGACGGCACGCGCCATACCCCCCGCGACCAATTGTCCGTGTTTTCAGTTGATGCGTGCTTCAGCGCCAGCACACCGGCGATGAAGGAGAGCGCGGCGGCGATGGCTGCCCCGCCGTCCAGCATGGCCTTGGGAAGAATGAAGTGCACAAATCCCAGTGTTCCGATAACAGCCCCGGCGGTGTTCACCGCATACAGTATCGGCAGCAGTGCAGGGTTCCTTCCCCCCGTTTGGAAACGCGCTGCCGCGGCAAGAAGGGGAAGCGTTGTGCCGACGGCGGCACAGGGAATCGACAACAGGAGCATTGCAGAAAGGAATGCGCTTCCCGTTTGGCCGAGAATGGGAAGCAATGCGACGCTGAGCGTGAGAGATGCCTTCGGCAGGAACCATGGCGCGGCAAGCGTGAACAATGCGGCGACGAACTCCATCGCGGCAAACCAGCGGATGGCGCTGGCTTCGCCGTGGCGCGCAATGATGCGTGGCGCCATCAGCGAACCAAAGCCCATCCCGCCGAAGAAGGTGGTCACGATTCCCATCAATGCGATGGTTTCGGAACCAAGCCCGATGGCGGTGAGGCGAATCCAAAGGAACTGATGTCCCAGCGCCGCAACTCCCGAAAGCGTGAAGGCAATGAGGAGGGCGAATGGCGGGGATGTTTTCTTCGAGGAGGTCATGTGCCGGGGGTTATTGCTTTGATGAGGCACGAGAACCCACTTGCTGAAAAAAGAATTCGGCGACGAGTGCGCGCATGATCTCCTGGGTTATTGCATGTGCATCCTTCGCTGATTACTTTCCGGGGATGCCGGGTTCGGTCATCTTGATCGGGTCCATGATCTTCCTGATCTGGTCCTCGGTGAGGAGTTTGCGTTCGCGGACGATTTGAATGATCGTCTTCTCCTCCGCGATGGCCTGCTTCACGACGGCGGCTGCTTCCTTGTATCCAATGTAGGCGTTCAGCGCCGTCGCGAGGCTCATGGAGCCTTCGGCGTATTGGCGGCATTTTTTCTCGTTCGCCCTGGTGCCCTTGATGCACAGGTTTGCGAACTGCGTCATCATCGATCCCATCACGTGGATCGACGTGTTGATCTTGTGCGCCATGAGGGGCATCATGACGTTCAGTTCAAGCTGCCCCGCGCCGACGGCCCAGGAAATGGCGGTATCGTTGCCGATGACTTCGAAGCAGACCATGTTCACCATTTCGGGAATGGAGGGGTTCACCTTGCCGGGCATGATGGATGATCCCGGCGCGATGGAGGGGAGGATGATTTCCCCCATGCCGGTGGTCGGGCCGGAGCAGAGCAGGCGCAGGTCGTTGGAAATGCGGCTGATTTCGAGCGCCAGATTGCGAAGGCCCGCGCTGAGTTCCGCAAGGGGGCGCTGGCTCTGCATGGCTTCGCACATGTCTGGGGAGGGTTTCAAATCCCTGATGCCGGAGATGGCGGCCATTTCCTTCACGATGGCTTCGCGGTAGCCGCGGGCGGTGTTCAGGCCCGTGCCTGCGGCGCTGCCGCCGATGCCCAGTTCACACACGCTCTTGCGCGCGAAGCTGATGAAGGCGGCGCAGTACTTGATCGCTTCCGCGTAGGCCTTGAATTCCTGACCGAGGCGAATCGGCACCGCGTCCTGCAGGTGGGTGCGTCCGCTCTTGAGAACCTTGTCGAATTCCTTCCCCTTTGCGCGCAGCGACTTCTCCAGATTGGCGAGCGGTTCATCGAGGTGATCGCGCAGCATCAGCAGTGCGGCGAGGCGCATCGCCGTGGGAAACGTGTCGTTGGTGGATTGCCCGAAGTTGACGTGGTTGTTCGCGTCAAGGTGGGCGTATTCGCCGATCTTCGCGCCGAGGATTTCGTTGGCGCGGTTGGCGATCACTTCGTTGACGTTCATGTGGAAGCTGGTGCCGGCGCCCATCTGGAAGACGTCCACGACGAATTGGTCGCGAAGCTTTCCCGACAGGATTTCCTTGCAGGCCTTCTCAATGGCGCCCGCCTGTTTGGCGGTGATGGCCTTTGCCTTCTTGTTGGCGCGGGCGGCGGCCATCTTCAGGATGACGTAGGCGTCCACGAACTTCGGATGCGCGGTCAGGCCGCTGATGGGATAGCTTTCCAGTGCGCGCTGCGTGGTTGTGCCCCAGTAGGCCTTCGCGGGGATTTCCACATTTCCAAGGGAGTCTTTTTCGATGCGATTCATGATGCTCAGGTTGTGATGGTGGATTGGTTTGTTGTGTTGAACTGCTAATTCATGGGTGGGGCACCGGGTGGCGCCGGTGTCTTTGTTGATTTTTCCACGAGGGGTTTCACGATCACCGGTTCGCCGACGGGATTGCCGACAAGGCGCTGGCATTCGGAGAAAATCCGGGCGGCGTCCGTGCGAAGCAGGTAGTTGATGCGGCCCTCGTCATAGAGGAACTTCACACCCACGGTATCGCCGGTGCCAACCACCTTTGCATCGGAAACGTCGATCATGTAGGGTGGGATTTTTGATGTGTCCGCGGGAGTGAGCGCGACAAAAACCGTGGGAACACCGGTCTCTGCGATGGGGGTGTCCTCTTTTGCTTCAATCACTTCGTACTGTTTTTTGTCCGTGAATTGTTCGAGGAATTTCTGGCGGAGGTCATCCTCCCAGAATCCGCTGGCGAGAAAAACGATGCGCCCTTTTCCCTGTTCCTTCAGGGCATCGATTGCCGCGCCCGCACCCGCGACGGCGTACTCCGTCGGCGCGGTCACAATCAGCGGCGCGCCTTTCAGGCCCCCCTGCGGCGCGATCTCCGACACGACCACGACGTTGATCTTCAGGAACTTTGCATTGGCGATGATGCGCGCAACGTCGTCGGGGCGCGGGGCGTCGATGATGATCGACTTCGCGTTGTGGGCGGTCAGGTCGCTGATCTGATCATCAAGCGCCTCCTTGCTCATGGGGGCGACGTTGATTTCCTTCTGCGTGGCCTGCTTCGCGGCTTCCTGAATGCCCTGCATGATTCCGACAAATGCGGGATCGGTGCGGCGAGTGCTGACGATGCCCCAGGGGCTGTCGGTATAGATGCCTTCGCTGCCGTAAACAGCGGCTGGTGGCGGGCGCTTTCCGGGGTTGCGCGCGCCGGGATTGATGGGTTGCGGGCCGGAGTTGTAGTGGGTCTCCGCAGGCGGTATGATTTGTTCCGGCTGCGCCATCGCGGCTGAGGCCCCGCAAGCGAGCGCAACCGCTGCGATGATGGCGAGGAATGTTGGTTTCATGGCCGACCCTCTTTTTGCGGTGTGATATTGAGGAATTCAGAATGCCGCGGGCGTGGGCGGGGATGAAGCGAAATCCTCCACCTTTCTATCGCGGACGGTTTCGCTGTATCGCTTTTCCATTTCCTCAAGCTGGGCACGCTTCACGTTGTAGGGCTGTCCGCTGCCAGCCCCCAGAAGACTGGCCTTCAGGCGCTTTTTGTTTGTCTGAATGGTGTTGTCGAGGAAGGAAATCGCGCGATCGGCGGTCACGGCGGAGGGTTCGCAGGCAAGGGCGCGGGAGAATTGTTCCTTCAGCACGTCATCGAGCACCTTGCCGCCGCGCAACGCCTTCAGCATTCCCAACTGGTTGGCCGTTGCCTCGATGATGACGTCGGGACTTTCCGTGGGTTGCATTTCCCGTTTCACGATCATCTGGTAGCCCTGTTCGGTATTCCGGCGGGTGCGGAACAGGTCGAGCGTGCGACTAAGCATCTTGCATTCGTGAAGGATCACGTCCTCTGCGGAGGGCTTGCGTTCGACCCCCATCAATTCGCGGTAGTATTCGGCCATTTCGTCGGTGATTCCATTTTCCTCGAAGGCGCGCAGGATGCCGACCTTCTTTTCGAAGCGGGCGAGGTCCGCCGCGTCCTCAAGGTCCCACCAGATGAACGTCTGGACGAGGCCGATCATCTTGTCCAAGCCCGGATCGATGGCGTGGAACAGCGTGCGCATGTCGTGGATATCGAGGCCGCCGCCGGTGCGGTGGGTTTCCTTCTCCTTTTCCTCCACGATTTCGCCAAGGAGGGAGTTCTGTGATTTCACACTGAGGAGTTCGCGAATGCGGCGCTGGTCGTCGCTGAGGAAGAGTTCGGCCACGTGGAAGCGCTGGGGCCCGAAAGCCTTGTCGCCGGACAGGGAGGTGCGTAGCTGCGAGAGTTGCTGCCACGTGAGGTCGTCCCAGATGGCATCCACCTTGGAATTCACGCGACGAATTTGTTGGTAGCGCATGTCCAGATACAACTGCATCTTGGCCATGATTGCTTCCACGGCGCGCTTTTGCAGGGGAGTTTGGTTTACCGGGGCCATCGGGCGGCTTACTCCTCGGTGAATTTTTGAATCGACGCTTCAAGCACCCGCTTTCCAATCACGGGATACAGAAAGGGACGTCCCAGATACACCATGGCCGCGC
>JADZDZ010000027.1 GCA_020850785.1 Candidatus Sumerlaeota bacterium
AGGACCGTGGCGGACCTGATCGCTGACATGCAGGTGCCCGCAGTGATTGTTGCGCGCACGGAGCTGGGCACAATCAATCACACGCTTCTGACGGTGGAGGCGCTTCGGGCGCGCGGGATTCCCATCGCTGGCGTGGTGCTCAATCGCATGCGGACGGGGGCGCTGAAGTTGGTGGAAGTCGCGGGCATCAATGAGATTCGCATGATGCTGCCGAAAAAAATCCCGCTTGTTCAGGCGTGGGAATAGGGCATCTTCCGAAATTTCGTAGCCATCCAGAGATTGCGCGGGCGGGACGCCCACGCCACGAAAGCAGCGTGCCAAAATCTCAAAATGGGCACGATGTTTTTTGAAATGCCATAGTCAGGATGCCTTGCGCGCGAGGAAGATCAATCGCGTGATGCCGTAGAGTTTTTCCTTCGTCACCTGCCAGCGGTCGGGAAGCGCGAAGGGTTCCTCCTTGTGAACCTCGCACACCGCGAGCGCATCGCTGGTCACGCGCTGGAGGACCTGTTCGTCATTCAGCACCGCCTCGCAAAGGCGCGAATGATACGGCGGCATCAGGAAGAGGAGGCTGTAGCGTTCCGCCTTCGGCGCGGTTGCGATGACCTGCGGCGAAGTTCCCTCCAGAATGGTGCTTTGATTTTCATAGCGGAGTTTCTGCGCGTTCGCACGGATCACGGCGAGCGCCGCCTTGTCGCTTTCCACGAAGGTTGCGCGGCTGGCGCCGTTGCTGAGGGCTTCGAAGCCGACGGCGCCGCTTCCCGCGAAGGCGTCCAGCACGGTCGCGCCACGCAGTTCCCCCCGCAGCGTGTTGAACAGCGCCTCGCGCACGCGATCACGCAGGGGGCGGGTTGTGTCGCCATCGGGCGTGACGATCTTCGCGCCGCGCCGCTCGCCGGAAATAATGCGAATCACCGCCGTGGGTTCCCTTCCGAATCGTAGCCGCGCGTGATCGGGCAATCGACTTCCTGCGCCACCGCGATCAGTTCGCGCTTCATGCGCTCCAGCAGTGCCGCTTCCTCTCCGTCGCTTTGCGGATCAACGAAATCGAAGTCGCGTGCGTTGAAGCGAAGCCTTGAAAAGGGGAGCGGGAGGAACAAGTGATCCCACGATCCGAAGGTCAGGGCACGCTTCACGCCGACGGCGATGACGATGAGCTTTGCGTCGCTGGCGGGCACCATGCGGATGAAGCCCTTCTTCGGAACGAAGAGCGGGCCACGCGGCCCATCGGGTGTCAGCATGGCGATTTCCCCGGCGCGAACCGCATCGATCATTCCGCGTGCGCCCTCGATGCTTTTTGATCGGGAGGAGCCCTTCACGACGCTGATGCCGAACTTCGCGACGATCTTGTCCATCAGGCGGCCATCACGGCTGGGGCTTGTCATGACGACCAAACGGCGATTTTTTTCGCGAACGATTTTGTTCAAGGCTAGCAGGCCGAGCGACATTCCGTGAAGCGTCACCGTGAAGACGCGCGGGCCCGTGATGGTGCGTTCGGCTTTCTCGCGGTCGTCGCTGCCAATGCGATAACTTGCCACAAGGGCTTTCAGCAGAAGAATGCCGAAGGGCAGCAGCGTCCAGTCGATCAGGTTGAATCGCACCTGCCGCCCATTCATGGGATCAGTCGTACAACTTTCTGTCGGCCTCGTCGGGCGTGAGGGGGACGAGCGATGGGCCGATGTCGAAGCCGGGAAACACGCCGGCTTCCACGGCGATGGGGATTTTCTTGCGGGGGAGCGGTTTCTGCAGTTCGCGTGCAAGCGCGGCGGTGCGTCTGCGCGGTTCGTACTCGCGAAGGAAAGCGCCATGATCACCCGCGTCGATGGGGATTTCCACGCGGTTGCCGGTGGCGCGGTCGCGGTAGATGTAGGCGTCGTAGCTCATCACGTAGACGCCATCGTCGGCGATCTCGCCGTTGCTCCTTTCGCCATCCAGCAGCGCGGGGTTGATGCGCAGCCCGTGTTCGCGCCAAAGCTCCGGCCAGGATCGAAGCTCATCAGGCGTCACGTTTGCGAGGGCCATGCTGCGCATTTGCGCCTCGTCCGACTTGTTCTCCACGCGGGTGCGGCGCGCGTAGTTTGGGTACGCGGTCAGGAGGCGCTTGTAGATCGCATGGGCTTCGCGCGGTTGCGTGGCGCGGTCGCCGAGTTTTTCCAGGTATCGCGCGGCACGGCGATCCATGGCGACGGCGGCGTCGGCATCGCCGAGTTGGACTGCGGATTTCTTCGCGGCCTCGAAACGTTTTTCGACCCGCTGTGCCTTCATCACGGCGCGAAGCCAGGGGCGGCCTTCGGGGGAGTCGTAGAAGGATGACGGAACAGTGGCGGCTGCATCGGCGAGTTCGGTGCGCGGAAAGGGATCGAGGAATGGAAGAAAGAGAAAACGGGAAATCGAATCGGTGATGAAGAGGGCGCGGGCGCGATCTACCCATGCGGCGCGGCGCAGGCGCGCTTCCTCCGCCGTGAAGGAACGCTGCACGACGTCGGGATCGCTGCCGCTGAAAATGACGGACCAGAAACGGCGATTGATGCGATGCTGCGCGGCGCGGAGCGTGGGAATGGGGTTGAATTCGGGAAGGAGCAGGGCTTGCTGTGCGCGGTTGCTCCACGACGGTGAATCAACGCGGTTCGCGATGTCCTGCAATTGCACGCTGGCGAGGAGCGTCTCGCCGCGGCGGACGGAGCGGGCGGCTTCGGCAGCGGCAACATCGTCCACGGCGGCGGACATGGGGAAGTCCACCCGGAATGTCTGCGCCGCGGCGGCCAGTTCCGTTGTCTGGTCGTCCAGCAGCGACAGGCGCACAACGCGGGAGTAGGCGACGAATTCCGGCGGGGAGGAGAAGAGCGCATCGCCGTCGCTCACGGTGCGCGCGGCGGCGCGCGTGGCTTCGTCGCGGGCGAAGTCCTTCAGCAGGTTCTTGTGGGCGGAGCGGCGCGGTTTTTTCCAGCCGCGCAGTTGCATTTCCTTCTCATACCAAAAGATGGCGGATTTCGGTTCCCCATCGTCGCGGGAACGCTCGCCGTTCTGCTTCGCCTGAAGGGCTGCCAGTGATCGGCGGCGCTGCGTGTCGTAGCTAATGATGTCCTGCGCCTGCGCCGCGATGGCGCCGCCTTGGGGGCTGTTCGCCGCATCGCGCGCAAGATACAGGCGGCGTCGTTCTTCCGGCGTGAGGAAGAGGCTTCCAACGGCAAGCTCATCGGCGGCTTCAAAGGGGAGCGTGAAGAGCGCGAAAAACTGGCCGCGGGCAACGGATGACAGCGGTGTGACGACTCCGTTGAAGAAGCGACGCACGCCTTCATAGCGCGTGTCGTGCACTGCTTCCAGAAAACGTTGGCGCGGTTCCACGCGGCGCAGAAGGCGATCAAGGTTTCGCGTCATCTGGTCGCTGCCGTAATCGCCAAGTTTGCTTCGCTTCTCCGCCAGCGTTGGCAGCGGCCGATCCGTTGCAACTGCAAGCGATTCGATGTTCTCCGCGATGGTCGGTGTCTTGTGGTTCTGCTGTTTCTCTTCTTCGATGCGCTGAAGCCGCGCCACCTTGCGAACCCCTTCGGCATTTCCCAGAAGCGCGGCGCGAAGGGCCGATTCCACAACGCTGTCACGGGGGGATTCATCCGCAGCGTGGGCGGACGTGATGGCGCACGCCGCAAGCAATGGCAGCAGCAGCCTTCGCATCATGGGTGTGATGCCTTCGCGCGCACGGCGGCCAGTTCCTCGGCAGTGAGGAAACCTGCGGCGAGCAACGCCTCCAGTTCAACGTCGCTCTTTCCGACAAGTGACTGAAGATTTGGTGGAAGGGGCGGGGTGGTGGCTGCGGGGGGCGCTGCGGCGACTTTCGCAGGGCGACTTTCCACGGGTGCGGCGGGAGGGGCGTTGAACTCCTCCTGCTTGACCTTCTCGAGGCCTTCCGCCTGCACGCGCGCTTCAAAGGAGGTGAGTGCCAGTTCCGCCCCGCCGGCCAGCTTCTTCTTGTTTTCATCCTCGCGATAACGTTCGAGCAACTGTTTCGACATGGAGGCGCGGACGCGTTTGAGTTCCTCGTCGGTGAGTCCGCCGGAAGCCTTCAATTTGTCCATCTCTCTGGGGGTCATTGAAAACGGCGTGGTGATATTGCGCGCGCGACTGGCCATCATCTTCTTGAAAAAATTGGCAAAGATTATGAGGAGAATGATGATGATGAGAACGATGATTCCATAAATGATGGATTCGACAAAGCGTTCGTCAACGAGCAAGTCTCCCATCCACAATCACGCCGTGTAGTATTTATCGACGATTTCCTTGGCCGTCTTGGAATCAAGGGGTTCGCCGCCAATTTCGTGATGTTCGAGGAAGAGGTTGAAGGCGCCCTTCAGTTCGCGAATGTTGGTGGTGATCTTGTTCGCGATGACGGCGAGGGCGTCCTCCGGGACGTTGAAGGCGCGGCGGCGCGCCTCCGCGCGAAGGATCACGAGGCGCGTTTCCAGATCGGGGGATTGAATGTCAACGATGACGCCCTGGCCGAAGCGGGTGCGCAGCCGCATGTCCAGGCTCGCGATGTCCTTCGGTGGGCGGTCGGAGGTGACAACGATCTGCTTCCGCGCCTGATGGAGCATGTTGAAGATGTGGAAGAATTCCTCCTGGCTTTCCTCGCGGCCCGCCAGAAACTGAATGTCGTCGAGCAACAGCACGTCCGTGGCGCGATGACGACCGCGGAATTCGGACAGCAGGTTCTTCTCCCGCGCGTGCTCCATCGCGGTCGTGAAGTATTCCGTGCTTGTATAGACAACGCGGCACTTGGGGTTGTTCTTGATCATCTGGTTTGCGATGGCGTGCATGAGGTGCGTCTTGCCGAGGCCAACGCCGGAGTAGAGGAAGAGCGGGTTGCGTGCGGTGCCGGGATGATCGGCGACGGCCTTCGCGGTGGCGTGGGCGAACTTGTTCCGCGCACCGACGACGAAGGTGTCGAAGTCATATTCGGGAAGCAGTTCGAGGCCGATTTCCTGCTCCAATTCGGGGTGAAGCGGCATCTGGCGCGGGTCGCGGGTGATGACGGCGGTGCCGGCGCGCTGGCCGAGCTTTTCAAGCTCGCGATATTCCTGAAGGGCGCGCCGCTCGTCGCCGCGTTCGTCGAAGAAGTGCGCGCGCGCGCGCCGCAGGACGATGTTTTCGTCATCCTCCCCGATCATTTCATCAAGGATCGCCAGTGCGTGATCGTACTGGCGGGATTGCGAAAGTTTTTGCGACAGCTTGATGGCTTCCTCCTGCGCGTCGTCGGCGCGGGATGCGGCCTTCAGTTCCGCGACGAGCGCCTTGTGAATGGCCATGGAGTCGGGCTGCAGCAGGACGGCCTCGCGGCGCGCAGCAATGGCGCCTTCCGCATCGCCATCACCGCGAAGCGTTTCCGCCAGGCGCCCCAACTCATCGGCGGCGTCGTTGAGCTGGCCGAGTTCGCGCTTGAGCGAAATGATTTCGCGGCGTGCTTCCTGATTGCCGGGCTCGATCTGGGTGATCTCGCGGTAAACGTCAATGGCCTCGTCCACCTTTTCCTTGCGCAGGAACAGCGCGGCCAGTTCGCGCAACCGGCGCACGGCGACGTTATTCTCCCCGTTCAGTCGCAGGGCCTTTATGAGGCCACGGTAGGCGGCCTCGTTTTCCTGCTCCATGTCCAGAATCAGGTTGAAGGAATCGACGGCCTCGTCCAGTCGGCGCGCGTGGCTGTAGGCGGTCGCAAGGCCGAGCATGTGCGGAATGAAGCGCGTTTCCTGCCCTGTGCTCTGGAGCAGCTTCAGCAGTGTTTCGCGCGCCGGGATGTCGTCGGGGTCGGCTTCGAGCAGTTGCTCGTAGAGGTCAACGACTTCGACGGTGCGACCTGCGGCCTGTTGTGTCTTGATGGACTGCTTGATTTCATCGATCAGTTCATCAATGCGGCCCGCAGCGCGCAGGAGCCTTGTCAGGCGGCGCTGCGCCTCGGTGAATTGGGGATCGTCCTGCAGGATGTCGCGGATGATGCGAACCTTCTTCTCGGACGAGTAGCTGTTGAGCGAGATCAGTTGATCGACGCGTTCCATCAGCGCGTCGGGCTTCGACATTTTGCGCAGGCAGGCGATGGAACGTTCGAGTAGTTCGATGTCTGCGGGGAAGCTGTTGAGGACTCCCGCGAGGAATTGTTCCGCTTCCTTGTAGGAGCCGCGCTGATAGAGAATGCTGGAATACTGGGCGGCGCTGTTGCGCGCCTCCTTCGTCTGGTTCTTCAGCATCTGAAGTTCGTAGAGGTTTGCGAGCGCCTCCGACTGTTCCGGATCGGCCTCAAGGATTTCGCGGGCGATTTCCTCGGAGTCGTCTGTTTCGCCGCGCTCGCGGGAGAGCCGCAGCAGCGCAAGGCGTGTCTTCATCGTGGCCTGCGTGTCGCCAAGCGCCGTCTGGACGTCCTTCAGGCGTTCAAGGTATTCGGGATTCTTGGGGTCCAGCCTGCGAAGTTTTTCGAGTACCTTCCTCTGTTCTGCGTGATTTTTCCCGGCGGCGAACTCCTTCTCCAGTTCGGTGTATAGTTCCTTTGCCTCCTGCTGCCGTGACTCCTGACCCAAATAGACATCCGCCAGTTCCATCCGGAGCTTGGCGTTCTTGGGGTCCTTCTTGAGGAGGTTGCGAACGGTGGTTTCCGCGATTTCCGCCTCGCCCTTGTCGAGGAGGTCCATGATCAGTTTCTGGCGGACGTCATCGCTTCTTTCCACGTCGCCAAGCTGATCGTAGAGCGATGAGAGCAGCAGCCGACTTTCCGCGTCGTCGGGGTTCCATTCGACGACGTCCTGAAGCAGGCCGGCCAACTGCTTCTTGTCGCCGGATTTTTGGAACTGCTTTGTAAGCAGTTGGATGATCTTGGCGGATTCCTCCTTGGATCCGGTGAGGAAAAGGAGCTTTGCCTCCGTGGCGCGCATGTCGGTGAGCGACGAATCCAGCCCCAGAATCCAGAGCACGGTTTCCAGAGCTTTCTTGTGATTCTTCGCTTCAATCTGAAGTTCGACGACGCGACGCAGGTACTCGATCGCCTCCGGGCGCTTTTCCATTTCAATGAGGAGTTCGCCGATGGCGATCAGCGCCTGCTCATCCTGGGGGTTGTCGCGAATGATGCGTTCCAGCAGTTCAAGGGAGACGTCCTTCTTCCCCTGCTGGGCGTAAAGCTCGGCGAGCCGCAGTTCCATGGTGTCTGCGAAGTTGTGTTCGCCGAGACCGCGCTGCGCGGAGATCAGCATTTCGAGAACGAGTGTGTTGTCCGGACGCTCCGCGGTTAGGATTCCCAGAGCCTCCGCCGCAGTTTCAAAGCGCTCCGCCTTCATCATGGTGCCAACCATTTCGAGGGGGAGCGCCATGGCGTCGTCGAGACCCGCAGCCACGCATAGTTCGACGATATTGATGCGGGTGGCGTCGTCGTCGGGATCGAGCTCAAGCTTGCGCGCTGCGGCACCGGCGGCAGCCATGTAGCGGCCCACTTCCTGGAGCCTCACGACCTCGCGCTGGATTTCCGCCCGTGCCTCGGAAGTTTTTCCCTGCGACGTGAGCAGGGAAATGATCATCGGCAGGACGTCCAACTGCTCCAGATTCTGTTTCTGGATTTCGCGGTAATAGGCGAGCGCCTTGTCATACTTTTTGGCGTCGCGGGCATGGTCTGCCAGCACCACCAGTTCCCGCGCCCCATCGCCGACGGCGCCCTGTTGCAGCAACAGCCGGGCGAGGCGTTCGCGAATGATGTCGTCGTCGGGGAATGTCTTCAGGTATTCTTCCGCAACTTCGCGCTGTCCATCCACGTCTTCCGTTTCGGCCATCAACTCCATCAGTTGAAGGGCGGACTTGCGCAGTTCCGACTGGTTCTTGCGTTGCTGGTTGACGAGGAACTTGCCACGCCAGGCGCGAAGGCTTCTTGGCTCGAAGATCAGGACGCGCGAAAAACCTTCATCGGCCAAGCGAAGCGCGGTTTCCTTCTTCGTGGGATCGGAGGCCGATTCGAGGTGGGTCTCCGCATCGAAGGCGATCGTGTTGAGTTGCTCGCGGAAGTCACCCTCAAGGAGCGGGATGCTGAACTCGTCACCAAGGGCGTGGACGGCATCGTCGAAGCTGAGGCGCTTGGTGCGCATGAAGAGCTCGATGAGGTTGCCGCTTTGGTCCGGCCCATCGGGCGGTTTTGATTCGAACTGCTTCGTCGTCAGGTTGATCTTCAGGTAACGCCCATTGGTGTTCTGGCAAAGAGGACACCACGACAGGACTTCATCCGCGTTCCGTTGGATGGATTCGGGATGGTAGTCGATGAATTCCAGCACATCCAGCGGGTCCAGCCGCTGGAGGAGGAATTGTGCCATGTCGTCGGAATACTTGGGCATCGCGACGCGGTGATGGGGGCCTTTCAGCCTCGAATGTCGATTACCGCAGTAGGTTAACTATCAGGACTTAATCAGGTCAACGAGTCCTGTCATCTCAATTCGTCGTGAGGCCGCATAATTTAGTCGGGCGCCGGGTTGACCAGTTGGCGGTAGGCCTCCGGGGTGTCGATGTCCCAGTGGGTGCTTTCCAACCCTGTTTCCACCAAGGAAACAGTTTCCCCGGTGGAGGCAATAAATCCACGAAGGCCGTCGGGGCCGGCCCACGCCAGCACCCCTTCCCAGAGGCGCCTGGGCAGCCAGAGCGGGTGGCCCGGTTCCCTTTGGAAGGCGGCAGCGATCAGGTTCCCGCCGCCGGTGCGTTCCACTTCCGCCATGACCATTCCCATGCGGTCCTGCAACTGGCCGGGGTTGTCAACGAGGTGAAGGAGCGTGCCGGATGCGGATGGGGCACTGCGGATCAGGTGCGAAAGTCCCAACTGAACGGAGAGAAGCTGTCCCTTCTGCGGGGATTCGTTCACGATGATCGCCGCAAAGCCGTGATCACGCGTTGCAAGGGTCTCCGCAAGCGCGGAGCCCACGACGGCGATGGCGAGGGGAATGGCGCAGGCGCGCACGGCGTGCGATGCTTCATCGAGGAACGTTTCGCCGCTGGGGAGCGTGAGCAGCGCCTTGGGCCGGCCCATGCGGCGTGATTCGCCGGCGGCAAGAAGAAGGGAAGTCAGCATCGGCATAAAACAGGCTTTGCCCTCTGTGCGGTCAATCGCGCAATCCCGACCTGTTGCCACCTGCTACACAATGGTGATTTCAACCGCGAACCAGCAACCAAAGGAAACAATGATGATGAACCCCAGAATGATGGATGTGCCGATGGTGATCGAACAGACGGAGCGCGGCGAGCGCGGGCTGGATATTTTCAGCCGTCTGTTGATGGATCGCATCATTTTCATCGGGCCCGTTTCCGACGCGATGGCGACGCTGGTGACGGCGCAGATGCTTTTTCTGGAGGTGCAGGACCCGGAGAAGGACATCAACCTGTACATCAATTCCCCCGGCGGAAGCGTGACGGCAGGGCTTGCGATTTATGACACGATGCAGTTCGTGAAATGCGACATTGCGACCACCTGCATCGGGCAGGCGGCCAGCATGGGCGCGGTGCTGCTGGCGGCGGGAACGCCGGGCAAGCGCTTCGCGCTGCCGAACAGTCGCATCATGATCCACCAGCCGAGCGGCGGAATGCAGGGACAGGCGGCGGACATTGAAATTCATGCGCGCGAAATGCTTCGCATCAAGGCGATGCTGAACGGCATCCTTTCCAAGCACACGGGCCATTCGGTGGACAAGCTGGAGAAGGAATCGGATCGCGACTACTTCATGTCCGCAGCGGAGGCGCTGGAATACAAGCTGATCGACAAGGTTGTCGAGAAGCGCCCCGCCACGCCGGGAAAGAATTCAAAGAAGAAGGACGAGTGAGCATCACCGACGTCCGGGAATGAAAATCGCGCCGACGTTTGCCGGCGCGATTTCCTTTTATGGCTCCGGGGAACGACGCTAATCCAAGCCGAAGGGTTTCTCATTCAGGTCGGCGCTCTTGCCGAACACTTCCTCCGTCTGGGTTCCCATCATGCTGTCGAAATCCTTCGTGGCAAATCCGGTTCCCATGACGACAAGCCCGATGCAGAATGCCATGAGCATGCTGACGGGAAAACTTTCCGTCTGAAAATCCGGCAGGATGGCGGGAAGCACCCAGTGAACGACGAACAAACAGAGGAAGACCGCGAGCGCGGTGACGGGAAGGGCATTTGTGGCCGGCAATCCCACCGCCGCAACGAGTGGCTTCGCGGCCAGCGTGGGGATGGGAGCGAGGATCGCCAGCAGGAGCCAGCTTGGGGCGCCGATCACGCGGATGCGTGTCTTAAAGATGGCGGCAACGATGATCGCGACAAGGGCGGAGGCCCCGTAGCAAATCATGCAAAACTGCATGCTTGGCAGGTTCTCGAGCATTTCCGTGTCCTTTGACGAGTTTCCCCACCTTTATCAGTTTTCATGGCGGGAAGATAAAGAGGAAATTCACGGGCGCCTTCGCATTTGACCATCGCGCCGCCTCCGCGCTATGCTTGGGGGCATAAGAGGTTGTCACTTTCTTGAGCATCGATCTTCCCACCATTGCACCGCTGATAGGCAACGATCCCATAGCGCCGGGGCTGCGCGATCGAATTTCCGCCGCCCGCGAGGCGCTGGGGAAACGGGTGCTGATTCTTGGCCATCATTACCAGCGCGACGACGTGATGGAGTTCACGGACGCGCGCGGTGACAGCCTTGACCTGTCGATGCGCGCCTCCCGCACGAAGGACGTGGAGCATGTGATCTTCTGCGGCGTGCACTTCATGGCGGAGACGGCGGACATCCTGACGCCGGATTCGGTGAAGGTGATCCTGCCGGACATGCGTGCGGGTTGTTCCATGGCGGACATGGCGGACATTGATCAGGTGGAACATGCCTGGGATGTGCTGTGCGATGCCACCAGCGAGAAGATCATTCCCGTCACGTACATCAATTCCACGGCGGCGCTGAAGGCGTTTTGCGGTCGTCATGATGGGGCCGTGTGCACGAGCTCCAACGCGCGTTCCGTCGTGACGTGGGCGTTCCAGCACGGGAAGAAGCTGCTGTTTTTCCCCGATCAGCATCTGGGCCGCAACACGTGCCACGCGCTGGGAATTCCGCTGGATGAAATGGTGATGTATGACCCGCATGATCCCCATGAGAAATCAGGGGGCAACGATGCGGAGGCGTACGCGCGCAGCCGCGTGATCCTGTGGCGCGGCCACTGCAGCGTGCATCAGAACTTCATGCCGTCGCATCCCGACGTGATGCGCGCGCGCTATCCCGGCATCAGGATTCTCGTTCATCCGGAATGCCAGTTCGAGGTTGTCCAGAAGGCGGACTTGGTGGGCTCCACGCGCTTCATCATCGAAACGGTGAAGGCCGCGCCCGCAGGCAGCAAGTGGGCCATCGGCACGGAGCATCACCTCGTGAACCGGCTGAAGAACGAGCATCCGGAACAGTTTGTCTCCACGCTGGCGCCGTTTGCCTGCCAGTGCTCGACGATGTTCCGCATTTCGCCGGAGGCGCTTTGCGCGCGTCTGGAGGAACTTGTCGCGGGGAAGGAAAGCAACGTGATCCGCGTGGATGGGGACACGGCGCATTGGGCGACGATTGCGCTCAATCGAATGCTGGACATGCGCGATTAAGCCCGATGCCACTTTCCTTCTGCATCATTGACGATGAGGAGGAAGTTTGCGACGTGCTGCGATTGTATTTCGAATCGCGCGGCCATCGTTGCCATGTGGCGCACGATGGCGAGACGGGAATCGCGCTGGTGCGCCAGCATCAGCCGGCGGCAGTGTTTCTGGATGTGCAGATGCCGCGCATGAATGGCTACGAAGTGCTGAACAGGCTGCGTGCCGATGGGGCGACGCGCGCCATTCCCGTGATGCTGATGACGGCGCTGACAAAGGAAAGCGGCACGGGGGACACGGATTGGGCGAAGTCCGCGGGAGCGGACCTGTTTCTGGCAAAGCCCTTCGAGTTGGACGACCTGCTGGCGGCGGTTGAAAAGCTGACGGGCGTGCGAATCACCTGACATCATTTCCGCAAGGATGACCATGCGATGTACACTGTGCTGCTCCTGATCCTGAGCAACATCTTCATGACGTTCGCCTGGTATGGGCACCTGAGGCAAAACAGCGCCCCGCTGTGGATTGCGATCTTCGCGAGCTGGGGAATCGCATTCTTTGAGTATTGCCTGATGATTCCCGCAAACCGGATGGGCTATGCGAGGTACGGCCTCAGCGGCTTCCAATTGAAGATCATTCAGGAGGTCATCACGCTGGCGGTTTTTGTCGCGTTTGCCGCGTATTACCTGAAGGAGCCGATGCGCTGGAACCACCTTGTCGCGTTTGTATTCATCCTTGCGGGCGTGTATTTCGCATTCCTCCCCAAACAGGCGGAGGCCGCATCGAACAGCGCCATCACGAGCGAGGCAAAGTGACGCCTTTACAAGGCGGGCCTATTTGAGAATCTGCCCAAATGCGATGTCGTGTCCTTCCAAGTCCTGAATGCCAAACTCAAGGACGTGGTAGGGCTTCACGTGCAACTCATAGTCGATAATGGCTCCGCGCTGTGTGAGTTCCTCGTAGAGCGCCTTCGCATCATCCACCCAAAAATACGCGTTCCACATCATGTTCACTGTCTTCCAGTGGGGAACAATTTCCGCGCAGGGAGCGACCTGCGACAGCATGATGCGAATTCCGTCACGGGAGCCGATGGCAAAGTTGACGGGCTCCCCGAACAACTCCATTTCCGTGAAGCCAATTTTCGACACCCAGTAGTCCGCAGCCGCGCGAATGTCCTTCACGAGAAGGATTGGCGCCACGCCTGTCAATTTTGTCCGGGGCATAATCATTATCCTGTTGGTGAAAGGGTCAGGTGACGGCCTGCTTCCATCCCTCAAGGAATGCAACAACACCTTCGGGAATGGTGAGGCGTGCATGGGCAACGGTGTCGCGCGCTTCGTTGCGAACGAGGATGGAAAGTCCGCGGCTGCCGAGCGCCTTGAAGCCTTCCTCGTCGGTGACGTCGTCGCCGAGGAAGGCGGCTGATGTGCTTCCCGGATCGACGGTTTCCATGACGGCGTTGACGGAGTCGGCCTTCGATCGGCTGGCCAGCGCGAATTCAATTCCCGTGTGGAAGACCTGCACTTCCAGCGGGTGTTTTTCGGAAAGGTCCTTCCAGGCTTCCGTTAGCTTGTGCTGCATTTCGCGGCGCTGTTCCGGCGTGAAGGGACGCCAGTAAACCGCGACTGCGCCGATCTTGCGGAAGGCCATTTTGGCGCCGACAATCTTCGATGCGCGGCGATGCCCTTCGTCGATTGCCTCATCGAGTTCCTTGGTGAGGCCGTGCGATTCGATGATGCCTTCAACGCTGCGGAATTCGCGGCCGTGGCAGCCCCAGATTTCATAGGGCTTGGGGAGCGGAACGAAGTGGAGGATCTCGCTCGATTCGCGCCCCGTGATGAAAACGATGCGCGTGGTGCCGGCGCTCTGGATTGCGGAGAGGGTTTCCAGCACGCCGGGCGCGGGATGGGCCTGCATCCGGTCGATGTGATAGGGGGCGATGGTGCCGTCGTAGTCGAGCATGAGCACGCCGCAGCGGCGTTGGCGCAGGCGTTGGAGGAACTTGTCTATAATGATAGACATGAAGGAGTCCGAAGCGGGGTTGGGGGCGTCGCGCGCCGGGCTTCAGCGGTCCTTCAGTTTTCCCGCTTCCAACTCGTCGCTGACTTCCTGAATCAGGAAGTCAAACTGCTCCGGCGTCAAATGGGTTCGCGTGCGATCGAGAAGCGGCTGGAGGGGCGCGGGTTCGGCGCCGGCGAGGAAGGCGCGCGAAATTCCCTGGGCGCGAAGTGCCTCCGTGGCCGCAGCCAGATGCGCTTCCTGACGAAGGTAAAGGTCCGCCAGCCGCATGTGCGATTCCACCAGCGTGCCCACGCGAACGGTTTGCCTCAGCGCGGCAACCTCCTGCGTGAAATGATTGATGGCGACGGTGATGAAGCCCTGATTGAGGGCAAGCATTCCCCGTTCGTGCCAGACGCGGGCGACGAGCATTTCATCGCGCGCGGTCTGTGCGCAGTGAAGCGCCTTCGTGAGGCAGACGTCCAGGTCCCGCTCGCCCTGAGTATCGCCGCCGGCGCGCGCAAAGGCAAGGTAGCAGTGGGTGAGGCCGACGTAGTCGCGGGTTTGTATATACAGATTCTTCGCGCGGCGAATCCACTTCACCGACTCCTCGCGCTCGCCCTGTGCTTCGAACAGTTCGGAAAGCTCCAGTGAGGCGAGCGCCTCGCCGACGCGGTGGTTGAAGCCCTTCGCGAGCGCGAGCGCGTGGAATGCGCGCTCGCGCGCCTCCCGCAGGCGCGACTGCAACCGCAGTGCCGAGGCGTGGTAGACGATCAATTCCGCAGCGGCGGGATGCTTGCGGCGGTCCCGCTGGATGGAGGTCGTGACCTTCTCCGCGAGCGCGATCACGGATTCGTGGCGGCAAAGCCCCAGCATGATCGTTGCGGCGCAGTTCGCCGTGTCGATTTCCTTGGAATGAAGCGCATGGTCGCGGGAAAAATCGCAGGCGCGCAGGAAATGGTGAAGCGCCTGTTCGGGATTCATCGCCTCACGATGCGCAAGCGCGATGGCGCACATGGCAACGACAACGCCGGGATTGTCGTCCGCAACGCGGCGCAGGTATTCGCACCGCTCGTAGGCAAACACCGCGGCGCTGAATTGTTCGCGCGCGAGAAGGTGTTTTCCCAGCAGCATCAGGATGTTTGCCTCGCGTTCGGGCGAACCGATGGTGCGCGCGGCCGCAGCGCCGGCGCTGAGCAGCCGGATGATTGATTGCGACTGGCGCTGCGAGAGTGCGGCGCCCAGACATTCCACCAGCGCCATGAGCGGTTCCGCGAGCGGCTCCGGCACGGAGGCGAATTCCGCGCCCGCCGTCAACCATTCGTCCGCTTCCAATCCCAACTGGCTTTCCATTGCATCGACGGCGAACTCCAACGCGGTCAGCATGTTCGAAAAGCGCCAATGGCCGGATGAAAGTTGTTCGCTGTGTTCCACGAATTCGCGCGCCACGCGGGAGAATCGCTCCACGGCGCGCAGCGAAATGGAATCGCGTTCGAGGGGATCGAGGAAGTTGACTCCCTCGAAGGTGAGACGGACGGGAAACGGAACGCAGTATCTTTCCGAATCAGCCAGATAAATCAGCACACCGGCGCGCGTGGCGTGCCTGAGCGCCTCGCGAATTTCACCGCGACGGGGATCGCCGCTGCGCGGAACGGTTCCCGTGGCGACTGCGGCGGCGTCGCTGAGGTCGAATTCGCCGGTGAGCAGCAACGATCCGCGCAGGAGCACGTTCGAAAGCGGCGATTTCTCCTTCAGGATGCTGAGGGTTTCCAGCACCCAGGCGTTGCAAATTTCCATGAGGCGCACGGGCTGCATCGAAAGCGCCCAATCCAGCAGCGACTCCCCGTCGCCGGGGCGATCCTCCGGCGGAAGCAGCGCGAGCAATTCCGGCTGGCGTTGCGCCAGATAGGGAACGAACTCGTGAAGTCTGTGGATGTCGTGCCCGTCCACGCGTGTTACCTCAGTGCGATATTGATAGGTGCAAATCCCGAATCGCACAATGAAAATAAGGGCGTGAACCGGCTGCGTGGATCGCTTGAATCAGGGATGGAATCGCCCGCGCAGGTGTGATGGCATGACGGGGCAGCGTCCTTCGGGCGTGGGAAAAATCCGGTGTCGCACGATGGCGATGAGGCGATAACCAAAGTCCAGCATGAAGTGGGGAAGGATTCGCGCAAGGCGCGCAATGGCGCGACGCCATCCCCCCAGTTTTTCGCAGATGAACAACATGGTGTCGGCGCGCACAAAAATTTTTCCTGCCGCCGTCAGCACGATCATGGAATCAACGCGCGATGGCAGTTTCCGTCCGCCCATCCGA
>JADZDZ010000028.1 GCA_020850785.1 Candidatus Sumerlaeota bacterium
CGCCATCGCATGACGCCGGGCAGCAGGCCGTTTCTTTCCGCGCACCTGCATGACGCGCCGGATTACATCACGCCGATGGTGGTGCGCAGCGACGACGGCGTGCGGCGGTTCTACGATGAGACGATGGCGCGCATCTGGCAGAAGATCACGAAGCTGCGGGAGGCGGGGGCGTCGCCGGAAACATTGGTGTACCTGCTGCCGAACGCGGTTTCGGTGCGATTCACGGAGAGCAGCGATTACCTGAACCTGCGGCACAAGCACCAGATGCGGTTGTGCTACAACGCGCAGGAGGAAATTTGGCAGGCGAGCGTGGAGGAGGCGGCGCAGGTGCGCGATGTGGCGCCGATGTTGGGCCGTTATTTGCTACCACCGTGCGGCGTCCGTTCCCTCGCGGGGCAAAAACCGATCTGCCCGGAGGGGGCGCGGTTTTGCGGTGTTCGAGTCTGGAAGTTGGACCTGAACGAATACCAGCGGGTAATCTGACTTGGTGGCAATCCCTTGAAAATTGGTATCGTGTGTTCACCCACCTACGGCGGTTCCGGCGTTGTCGCGACGGAGCTGGGCCGCTTCCTCGCGGAGCGGGGAAACGAGGTTCATTTCATTTCCGCGGCGAGTCCGTTCCGGCTGCAGTCGGTGACGTCGCCGAATATTTTCTTTCATGAAGTGCAGTCCATCAGCTATCCGGTTCTGCCGGGAGAAATGCACGGAATCACAATCGCAAGCAAGACGGTGCAGGTGGCGCAGGACTATGACCTGGACATCGTGCACGCGCACTACGCGATTCCGCACGCGATCAGCGCGTGGCTGGCGCGCGAGGTTAGCCCGCGGCAGTGCAAGCGGTTCAAGGTGGTGACGACGCTGCACGGAACAGACATCACGCTGGTGGGGCGGGCGCCGTCGTTCTTTCCCATCGCGCAGTTCGCGATCGAAAATTCTGACGCGGTGACGACGGTGTCCGACTGGTTGCGGCGGGAAACGGTGAAGGAGTTTGGCATCAAGCGGGACATCGAGGTGATTCCAAACTTCGTGGATGAGGCGATCTTCAAGCGGGGGCTTCCCGGTTGCAAGAAGCACTACTACGCGCCGAACAACGAAAAGATTTTGATGCACATTTCAAACTTCCGGCCCGTGAAGCGTGTTCAGGATGTGATTCAGGTTTTCGCGCGGGTGCAGAAGGAAATGCCGGCGAAGCTGATCCTGATTGGCGACGGCCCGGAGCGCGATGGCGCCGCGCAACTGGTGCGGGAGTTGCACCTGATGCAGCATGTGTATTTCCTCGGCAAGCAGGACCACACGGAAAATTTCCTGAGCTGTTCGGACGTGATGCTGTTCCCCAGCGAGTACGAAAGCTTCGGGCTGGCGGCGCTGGAGGCGATGGCGTCGGAGAACGTGGTGGTGACGAGCAACGGCGGCGGCATTCCCGAACTGATCAAGCAGGGGAAGAATGGTTTCATGGCGAATGTGGGGGACGTGGATGAGATGGCGCGGCTGACGATCGAGATTCTGCGCGATGATGAACGGCGAAAGGAGATCGGGAGGTTCGCGCGGGAGGACGCCCACGAACGGTTTCATCCGGAGAAAATCATCCCGCAGTATGAGGCGCTGTACGATCGCGTGCTGGGCCGGTGAGGAAAAACAATTTTAGCCGCGGATTAACGCGGATTCAAAGCGTATATACAGAGAGACGGACAAGAGGGACGAGGAAAAACGATTTTGGCCGCAGATTAACGCGGATGAACACGGATCAAAAGTGTATATACAGAGAGACGGACCAGATGGATGAGGGGGGTGCTTGTCCGTCTCTTTGTGGAGGTGTTTTTCGTGGCGAGGGCGTCCCGCCCTCGCATGTGTGGGTGGGCAAAGAGGTCCTTGGGGGCATGCGGGGGTTGTGTTGGAGACGTTGTCCACACACCTGATGGGTGTTTGTCAGATTGCGTGGGCGAGACGCCCACGCCACAAAAACAGCCACGGATTCAAAAGCGTATATACAGAGAGACGGACCAGATGGATGAGGGAGGTGCTTGTCCGTCTGGTCCGCCTCTTTGTGGAAGTGTGTTTCGTGGCGAGGGCGTTCCACCCTCGCATTTGCGGGTCCGGCAGTGGCTCTGCCCTTGACCGTTCCGGCGGGGGGGCGGGTAACTGGTGGCCTGTCACATATCGCACGAGGGTTTCTTTCCGATGTCCGGCCACAGCAAATGGCATTCTATCAAGCACAAGAAGGCGTTGATTGACGCAAAGCGCGGCAAGCTTTTCACGAAGGTGATCAAGGAACTGACGGTTGCGGCACGAATGGGGGGGAGTGATCCCGGTTCGAACCCGCGGCTGCGCACCGCGATCCAGGCGGCGAAGGATGTGAACATGCCGAAGGATACGATGGACCGCGCGGTGAAGAAGGGCGCGGGTGAGCTTGAGGGGATGGCGTTCGAGGAAATTGTGTACGAGGGGTATGGTCCCGGCGGCGTTGCGATCATCGCAAAGGTGACGACGGACAACACGAACCGCACCGCTGCGGAAATTCGCCACGCGTTTGGAAAGCACGGGGGGAATTTGGGCACGGTGGGGTGCGTGGGGTTCATGTTCAATCGCAAGGGTGTGATTGATGTTGAGCAGGGGGATGAGGACAAGGTGAGGGAGGCGGCGCTGGATGCGGGCGCGGAGGATGTGGAGAATCAGGGGGACGGTTACTTCCTTGTGACAACGGACCCCGCGAACGTGCAGGATGTGCGCGAGGCGCTGGAGAAGGCGGGGATCAAGGTGACGAGCAGCGGGGCGCGGCTGATTCCGACCACGATGACGAAGCTTGAGGGGGACGAGGCGGAAAAGTGCCAGAAGCTGCTGGATTTTCTGGAAGACTACGACGATGTTGACGATGTGGCGAGCAATCTGGAAACGGGCGGCGAGTAATTCATTTTCATGCCCACCAGTTATCTTCCAAAATTCCGTGATCAACGAATCCTCGTGATTGGGGACGTGATCGCGGATCACTACATTCGTGGAAAAGTCTCGCGGCTTTCGCCGGAGGCGCCGGTGCCGATCCTGCAGGTGGAGGAGGACCAGTGGCTTCCCGGTGGGGCGGCGAACGTTGCGAAGAATATCACGGAGTTGGGGGCGCGGGCGGAACTTGTTGGCCTGATCGGGGATGATGAAGCGGGAGTGCGGGTGAAGGAGATGCTGGCGCAGGACAAGCTGCTGAAGCCGCATCTGATCGTGGAGAAGCGGATGCCGACAATCCTGAAGACGCGCTGCGTGGCGCAGGGGCAGCAGATGTTGCGGCTGGATCGGGAGGTTGTGGGTGCGCCGTCGGCGGGTGCGCTGAAGCAGGCGGAGGCACGCATTGCGCGGCTGATGCCGTCGTGCGACGGAATCATCCTTTCGGATTATGGAAAGGGTTTCCTGGAACCGAATTTCATTCAGCGGATCGTGGCGTTGGCGCGCGGAAATGGGGTGAGGGTTTTCGTGGACCCGAAGGGGCATGATTATTCGCGCTATCGCGGGGCCACGGTGCTGACGCCGAATCAAGGGGAGGCGGCGCAGGCGAGCAAGATTCCAATCACGGATTTGGATTCGCTGAATCGCGCGGCGCGGATTCTGCTGAAGCAGATCGGTTGCGAAATCCTTGTGATCACGCGCGGGCCGCAGGGCGTTTCCGTTTTTCCGAAGAATGGAAAGAGTGTGTTGTTGCCGGCGAAGGCGCGCGAGGTTTTCGACGTGACGGGAGCGGGCGACACGTTCATTTCGGTGTTTTCGCTGAGCCTGTGCGCGGGGGCGTCGCTGAGCGATGCGGCGGCGCTGGGGAATCTGGCGGGAGGCGTTGTGGTGGCGCGCCACGGCGTGGCGACGATCACGCAGGATGAACTTCGCGCGGCGGCGCAAAAGGATGGTTACGCATGAGCCACCGTTCGCGGCTGGAGGAGTTGTTCGATTCCCACGCGGAGCTTGTGCGCGTGGTGAGGTCGAGCGTGCTGGATTCGATCGAGAAGTGCGGGGCGGTTCTGGTGGAGACGCTGGCGAACGGAGGCACGGTCTTCATCGCGGGCAACGGTGGGAGCGCAGCGGATGCGCAGCATTTCGCCGCAGAGCTGGTGGGCCGGTTTTTCATCAAGACGCGGCGGGCGCTGCCGGGGATTGCGCTGACGGTGGACACGAGCGCACTGACGGCAATTTCGAACGACTTCGGCTACCAGAACCTTTTCGCGCGGCAGCTTGAGGGCCTTGCGCGGGCGGGCGATGCGTTCGTGGGAATCACGACGAGCGGACGTTCGCCGAACATTCTGGCGGCGATGGAAGTGGCGCATCGCATGGGGCTGTCGTGCATCGGCCTTGTGGGAAATGATGCGAGCGCGGTTGCGCCCTATTGCGCGCAGGTGGTGTCGATTCCCCATGGGGAGACGGCGCGGGTGCAGGAGATGCACATTACGACGATTCATGGTTGGTGCGACATGATCGACCGGCATTTTGGCAACGCTTCGGAATCCCAGAAGGAATAGAAGGAACGGAGAGAGGCTTTTCTCGATCGATGTCCCTCCGCACACGTCTGGCGCTGGTCACGACGATTCTGTTGTGGTCCTCGGCGTTTCCCCTGATTCGCGTGGCGAATCACGGCTTCAATCCGATGCAGATCGCATTCGGGCGCTACGGATTGGCGTCGCTGCTGTTGGTGGTGGTGGCGCTGGTGATGCGAATCAGGCTGCCGCGGCGGGAGCACATGGCGCAGCTTTTCATTTCCGGTGTCTTCAGCGTGACGGTTTACAACATTGCGCTGAATTGGGGCATGGAGCGGCTGATAGCGGGACCGGCGTCGTTCGTGGTGAATACGCTGCCGATGTTCACGGCGGTGCTTTCGACGATCTTCCTGAAGGAAAAAATTCTTCCGGCGGGATGGATCGGGTTGCTGATCAGTTGTTCGGGAATCCTGCTGATTGCGATCGGGGAATCGGGGACGGCGATCCTGAACGTGGGAACATTTTCGATTTTGTTGGCGGCGCTGGCCTGGGCGATCAGCATCATCCAGCAGAAGCCGTTGCTGAAGTTTTACACGCCGATTGAAATCGTGTGCTATTCGATCTGGTCAGGGGCGTTGTGCATGGTGTTCGTGCTCCCTTCGCTGGTGGGGGCGCTTGGGGAGGCATCGCTGGCGGCAACGGCGTCGCTGGTGTATCTGGGGGTTTTTCCGGCGGTTGTGGCCTACATCACGTGGAACACGGTGTTGGCGGTGACGCCGGCGGCGCGGGCCGCGTCGTTCCTGTATCTGGTGCCGGTGCTTTCAACCATCATCGCGTATTTCCTGCTGGATGAAGTGCCGCAGAAGTGGACGTTGATCGGGGCGTCGCTGGCGCTGGGAGGGGTGGTCGTGATCAACACGTTTGGCCGGCAGAAGGCGGGTGCAGGAAACGGGGAGGCGGTGAGCCGCCTTCATGGGCACGAATAGGGTCGTTTTCGCGGCGGCGGAGGCGGCTGAAAACCTCCACAAAATCCTTCAGGGGTGCTTTTTGGTACTGCGGGCGTCCCGCACGGGGCGATAGGTTGCGCCGCCGTCTGCATTGCAAAACTCAAAACACCGCGATCCGTTCCTTTCATGGCTGACAAATCGAATCACTTTATAGACTATGTGAAGATTCACGTGAAGGCGGGTGATGGCGGGCAGGGCTGCATCAGTTTCCTGCGGGATCGCGGCAAGCCGTTCGGCGGACCGAATGGCGGCGACGGCGGGCGCGGCGGGAGCGTGTATCTGGAAGCGGACGAGGAGATGACGACGCTGCTCGATTTCAAGCTGCGGCCAAGTTGGGTGGCGGAGCGCGGCGAGCATGGGCTTGGGAAAAACATGAGCGGCCGCAGTGGGAAGGACATCGTGCTGCGGGTTCCGCTGGGGACGCTGATCAGCGAGGATCGCACGTTCACGGAAATCGGCGAGATGATGACGCACGGCCAGCGCATCATGATCGCAAAGGGTGGCGACGGAGGGCGCGGCAACCAACACTTCGCAACGGCAACGGTGAAGGCTCCGCGCAAGGCGGAGGCGGGCTGGCCGGGGCAGGAGAAGCATCTTGTGCTGGAGTTGAAGGTGCTGGCGGATGTGGGACTGGTGGGCCTTCCCAATGCGGGGAAATCGACGATGCTGTCGGTGCTGACGAGCGCGAATCCGAAGATTGGTTCCTATCCGTTCACGACGTTGTCGCCGAACCTTGGAGTGTTTGAGTCGTCGAACTTTGAGCGGCGCATCACGGTGGCGGATATTCCCGGCCTGATCGAAGGGGCGCATCGGGGCGCGGGGCTGGGGGACCGTTTCCTACGCCACGTGGAACGAACGAAGGTGCTGGTGCATCTGGTGGCTCCGGAAGGCGGGGAGGATGCAGCGGGGGAAATCACGGAAGCGAACGCGGACCCGGATGCGCTGCTGTTTGCATATGATCTGGTGACGGAGGAATTGCGCCAGTATTCGGCGAAGCTGCCGAAGAAGCCGACGATCGTCTGCCTGACGAAGATTGATTTGCTGAAGGCCGCACAGGTGAAAAAAATCGTGGCGGCGTTCAAGAAACGGGGATTGGAAATCATTCCTGTTTCCGCCAAGGATGGGTCGCAGATAGACGATTTGCGCGGGAGATTGGAACGGTTGGTGATGGAAAACGAGCCGCCTTCCATCCCGCAGGACGGACACACAACATGACACATCGCAGGATCAACTTTGCAATGATGACAGCGGCGGCGACGATGCTGCTGTCGTCGTGCCTCAGCATTCCAAAACTGGATCGCGCGAGCGACATCAACATGCAGCGGCTGGATCGCGCGACGGATGCGAATCCCAACAACGTGCACGCGCAGTTCCTGCTGGGAAGGTCATATCTGGAATCGAACGAGTCGGCGAAGGCGGCGGTGCATTTCAGGAAGGCCATCGCGCTGAAGCCCGATTTTGAGGAGGCGTGGGACGGGCTCGGCGTGGCGAAGCTGGACGAGCATGATTACAATGGCGCAGCGGATGTCTATACGGAGATGAGGGGGAAATTTCCGGGAAGCGCGGCGGCGTGCGAGGGCCTTGCCAATGCGCATCTGGGCGCGGGGCGCTTCGACGAGGCGGAAAAATTCGCACGGGAGGCGCGGACGCTGGACGCGAAGTCCGGTCAGGCGGCGCGTGTTCTTGGAGAGGCGGCATACGCAAAGGGGGATTACGCCACGGCCATCAGGGAGTGGAAGAAGTTCGCGGAGCTTGATCCCTTCCACGGCAAGGAATTGCAGCAGACAATCGACGATCTGGAATCGTACCAGAAAAAATACGGCAAGTAAGCGGCGCTGGCTGCGGATGGAAAAATCAGGGATTTTAGCCGCGGATTAACGCGGATATACACGGATTCAAAAGCGTATATACAATGAGATGGACCAGATGAATGAGGGGGTTTTGTGCATCTGGTCCGTCTCGTTGTTGAAATGTTTTTTGGTGGCGAGGGCGCCCCGCCCTCGCATGTGTGGGTGGGCAAGGAGGTCGTTGGAATCATGCAGTGGCTGTGGCAGGGATGTTGTGGCGGGTGTTTGTGAGAATGCGTGGGCGAGGACGCCCACGCCACGAAAAGCAGCGCGGATATACACGGATTCAAAAGCGTATATACAATGAGATGGACCAGATGGGCGAGGGGGGTCTTGTCCATCTGGTCCGCCTCGTTGTTGAAATGTTTTTTTGGTGGCGAGGGCGTCCCGCCCTCGCATGTGCAGGCGGGCAAGGACGCCCTTGGAATCATACAAGAGTTATAAAGAGGAAATCGCCTATTCGCCCGATAGGTGTTTGTCGGATTGCGCGGGCGGGGACGCCCACGCCACGAAAAGCAGCCGCAGATGGGCACGGGTTGGGACTGTATATACAGGAGATGGACCAGATGGATGAGGGGGGCTTGTCCACCTCATCCGTCTCGTGGTTCAATTGGTGTTTTTTGAGATGCCGTGGGGTCAGGGTTCCTTGGGTGGGGCGTCGTCTGCGGGTTTTTCCTTTGGTTTCTTCTGTTTCGGAGGGGTCGGCGTGGGGACTTTGTATTCGTTCCAGGAGTCGATGAGCAGGCGCGCGCCGGGTGGGAGGCCCTGTGCGATTTCGTTGGCGAAGCTGCCGCGAAGGACGCTGGTGATGGCCTTGCCGCTGGGGGCGCCCATGATGACCCAGTCGGCTTGGTAGTCGGCGATGACTTGGATGATGGATTCGGGGATGTTCTGGGAGGTGCGGTAGATGAGGTCGAGGGGGACGTCGTTGCCGACGGCTTCCTTGACGGCGTGGAAGACGGTGAGGGCGTGGGGGTCGTCGTTCACGTTGGCGCCGGTGGGGATCATGGTTTTGACCTCGCGGACGAAGACGACGCCGAGGCGGCCTTTGCGTTGGCGGGCTTCGTCGATGGCGAAGGAGAGGGTGTTGGTGACGCCGCGCAGGGCGACGAGGATGCGTGTTTCGCCGGGGGTGGCGTCGAAGATGGGGACGAAGCCGGTTTCGAGCATTCCGCGGAATGCCTTTTCGTCCTTAAGTTGGCGGCGTTCGTGGACGAAGGAGCGGGCGAACAGGCCGAGGGCGAGGATGACGATGGCGAAGATGAGGGCGTCGTGCTTTTCGTAACCGACGGTGATCCAGATGAGGGACATGATGACGGCGGTGGCGCCCATGACGGTGCGTTCGAACTTGTTCATGGGGAGCTTCTTGTTTGTGGCGCAGCCGCCAAGGTTGATGGTGATGGCTCCGACGACGCCGATGGCGTAAAGGCCGGCGAGTTTGTTCGTCTGGTTGAACATGAGGAGGAGCACGCAGGGGAGGAGCGTGGATAGCACGAGCGGGAGAACAGGAACGCCGAAGCGGTTAAGCCTGCCGAAGGGGACGGGCATTTCCTTGTCTTTGGACATCATGTAGTAGACGGAGATCATGCCGATGATGGCGGTGTTGCCGGCGCTGAAGAGGAGGAGGGCCATGATGACGCCGACGACGGAGGCGTAGGCTTTGGCCATGACGAGGCCGACTTGTGAATGATCGGCGCCGAAGAAGCTCTTGCCGAAGTAGGATGCCATCTGGCCGAGCATGGCATCGGTGTGCTCCTGATTCAGGACTCCCTTCGGAATGGAGTGCATGGCGGCGCCGAGCAGGATGGTGAGGATGACGACTTCCGCAGCGACGAGGCCGATGGTGATGGCGGCGGTTCGCTTGACGGTGGCGTGGCCGTTGGCGTCGTGCTTCTTGTCGGGGACCATGACGCCGGTCATGTTGCTGACGGCTTCCACGCCGGACAGGGCGAGCACGATGCCGGCGAAGAGCATCCAGTTGTGCATGAAGCTGTCATGCATGGGCTCGAAGTTGGCGTTGCCAAGGTGCGGGATGGCGATGAGGCCGATGGAAATGGCGGCAAGGGATGCGGGAATGGCGAGCATCATGGCGAGGGAGCCGCTGTGGCGCGGGCCGAACCAGTTGATGAAGCCGACGATCAGGATCAGGCCGATGGCCCAATAGGATGGATTCTGGATGTGGATGTTCGCGACTTCCTCCAGTAGGTGCGCCATGTAGTTGACGCCTTCGAGGACGGAGAGGGAGGCGGTGACGAGGTAGTCGGCGATGAGGAGGAGGGCGCCGACGGTGGCGATCATGCGGCTGCGGTCGCGAACGGCGCTGTAGACGCCGCCGCCATCGGGGTAGAACTTGCAAACCCAGTAATAGTTGATGCCGACGAGGGCGGTAAGGGCCGCCATCGCGCAGAGTATGGGAAAGCTTGCGTAGCCGGCGATGGCGAAGGCGATGCCGAGGACGTAGGCCTTGGAGGTGCCCCAGTCGCCGTAGAGGATTGCGGCGGCCCTGGCCGGTCCGACGGACCGCGGCCGATCTGCTGCTGTGTCATGCATGACTGTAAGAACTCTCTTCCTTGTCGACGAGGTTAGCTGACGGGCTGGGCCGGAGAGATGGCCTGCGGCGCGTGGCCGCTGCGCCCCGAGGGGTGGGTCCCCCGCTCGCTGAGGCTGTTTTCAGCGATTAGACGAAGGGACTAGGCAGCGGGAGGGGGCAGAGGGACAATAATATCTTGAAGGCTCGCCAGGAAAGCGGACCGTGCTTTTTATGAAAAAGCGAAATTTTGGGGAATTTTGGTGGTGTGTTGATTAAAATCAGGGCTGGGTTGGGAGTGGGCCTGACAAATGCTGGTTGGAAGGGGCGGGTGGTTGGCGCTTGACGATAGGGTCGATGCGATGCCACGAAATCCGCA
>JADZDZ010000029.1 GCA_020850785.1 Candidatus Sumerlaeota bacterium
GCGGGGAGTGTCCCGGTAGAAAATCGTCTGCGGGGCTGGCGCTTCGGGGTCGGACTCCGCCGGATCGGGCTGAAAATCAATCTTCTCAAAACGATTCTGCGGATTGAGCCCGGTCCCGCGCCCCCGCTGGGAGAGACCATTGATCGAGCGATTTGGGGCGGGTCCGCGCATGACGAAACAAAAGCGAAACACACGCCGCCGTGCAATCTAAATCTCCAGAAAATCGACGCGCGGCGGCTGGGCTTGCTGGCCACGGGTCATGACTGTATAGGATGCGCCAGAGGTGCGCGCTTACATGCGAACGGCCAAGGCATTCACTCTTATCGAACTCCTCGTCGTGGTGATGATCATCGCCATTCTGGCGGCGATTGCTTTGCCGAGTCTCATCAATGCGCAGACGCGCTCGAAAGTTTCCCGGACGAAGTCCGATCTGCGGACAACCTCCGTCGGCGCGGAAATGTATGCGGTGGACAACAATCAGTATCCCGCCAGCTTCAACCTGAAGCAATTTTCGACGCCGATCGCCTACCTGACCGTGGGGGAAACTCCCGATGTTTTTGGGAATCGCCAGGGCGAGGCGCTGGGCTACGTGCAGGGGAAGGACGCGGCGCGGGCGCAGTTCCTTGAGGACTTTGATGTCCATGTCTACAACGATGCGGAGCGCGCCGTCATCGCATCGCACGGATATTTTCTGTGGGGGACCGGGCCGGATCGCCTGAACACGGCGCTGGAGCGGCGGCAGGAAACCTTCAATGACATCGTGGGGGCGCCGGGAGCGACGCGGGGATATTTCTACGATCCCACGAACGGCGTGACGTCGCGCGGCGACATCATGCGCTCCACGAAGTATCGGGACTGAGCACGATCCTCCTGTGGAAGTTTCCCCCGCGTCACGACAGACGGACGTCGGTGCGTGCGAACAGGAACTCAAGCGGGGCACGCAATCGCCGCCGCCACTGAAACTCGTTGTGCTGGTTTGAGAGCGCGATGGCGCGCTTGTCTTCCTTCACCAGCGAAGATTCCAAATCCCGCATGGTCGGAAACCAGGTATCCACGAACACCTGAAGGTCATCGCCTTCATGAAGGCCAAGGCGAAGCAACTCCTTGCGCGCCATCAGCATTCCGCGATGACCGTCGTCCAAGTCGCGCCAGTCGCGGATGCCGCTGTCCAGATAGACGCGCAGTGCGGGTTTTTCCTGCACGTTCTTCAGCACGTCGTGAACGTATCGGTTGTTCTCCACCTCGAACCATGGTGACAGGCACGCTGCGGCGCCGAAGAGGTCCTGATGATTCAGCGCCAGCGCGAAACTGACAAGCCCACCCATGCTGCTTCCCATCAGCGCCGTGTTTGCCGGGCCTTCCTGCACGCGATAATTCCCGCGAATCCATGGCAGCAGTTCCTCCAGCACGAATCGTTCGTAGAGTTTGAACTCATCGCTGAGGGGGAAATACTCGCGCATCCGCGCAGGCGAATTGTCCACCGCGACAACGATGGGCGGATCAATGACCCCCTCCGCAGCGAGTCGCTCAACCCATTCGTCAATCCCCCATGATCCGTAGGGCAAATCGCGATCACGCTCGGTGAAAGCCATCTGCGCATCCTGCTGAATCAGCAGCTTGAAGCGCCGCGTCGGCTCCGCAGCCACGGCAGAGGGAAGGAAGACGCGAATCTTGCGCTTCCGCTTCAGAATGGTGGAATCGATTTGATGAACTTCGATGGTGCTCACGAAATGACAACCCCGCGTTCCGCGAAGCGAAATGCCTTCAGCGTGTTGCTCCAGGTTTTCTCCGCGACTGTCGCGGCGGGAAGGCTCAGCGTTTCCGCCAGCGCCCGCGCGGTGTCCGCGACGTAGGCCGGTTCGTTGCGCTTTCCGCGATAGCGCTGCGGCGGAAGGTACGGCGCGTCCGTTTCCACCAGCAGATGCTCGATGCCGATCATCTTCAGCGTGTCGCGCAGCGCCTGCGACTTCGGATAGGTGCTGGTGCCACCGACACCAATGTAAAAACCAAGGTCGATGGTGCGGCGCGCCTCCGCGTCATCGCCGCTGAAGCAATGAAGCACGCCCCCGATGTCGCCGGCGTGCATTTCTTCCAGCACGTCCAGCACCGCCGACGTTGATTCGCGGCAATGAATGCTTACGGCGAATCCAAGTTCCCGCGCGATCTGGAGTTGTTCGCGAAAGGCGCGATGCTGCTGCTTCAACGCCGCCTCCTCCTTGACCCAATAATAATCGAGGCCGATTTCCCCCAGCACCACCACGCGCGGATGGGCGAGCAATTCGCGAAGCTTCGCGGGAGCGGCGTCGTTCCACTCCCCCGCCTCGCAGGGATGCACGCCGGCGGCGGCGAAAACCATGGCGCTGCTTTCGGCCAGCGCAATGGCGTCGCGGCTGCGGCCAAGAGTGTCGCCCAGCGCGAGGATCGCGCGGACGTCGGCGTCGCGGGCGCGCTCGATGGCGGCGTCGCGGTCCTGATCGAATTTCTTGTCATGAAGGTGGCTGTGGGAGTCGAAAAGCATCGCTGGCATTTGGGGACGAACCGGCCCCACCGCAAGCGCAAAAGCCGCTGATCGCTTTTGACGCTGTGATGGCGCACGCATAGCGTCGTTGAATGCGTGTCATCACGACCACACGGGAGAAGGCGTACCTCGCGGCGCTGGTCGCCGTGCAGGTGCTCGTGATTCTGTGGGCGGGAAGGCACGAGCTCAGCCCCGACGAAGCGCGCTATGCGTGGGCCGTGTCCCAATCCTGGGGCGGCCTGTTCGCATGGCTCGCCACGGACAATCATCCGCCGCTGTATCTGGCGTTTCTCAAGTGCTGGACGACACCTTTCGGTGTCAGCGAAACGATGCTGCGCGCCTCCAACGCGTTGTGGGCGCCGCTGATGACGATCGCGTTTTTTCGCGGCTGCCGGAACCTTCTTTCAGCACAGGCAGCGCTCTTTGCGACAACATTGCTCTGCCTGAACCCGCTGTATCTCTTCATTTGCGGAATCGCAAAATACTATCTGGCGTTCATGCTGGTAACGTTCGTCGCAACGGCGCAATTTCAGCCGATCATTGCCGCGCTGGAAAGGGATGAGGCGCCCACGATGGGGGCGCTGGTGCGCTGGGGCGCCGTGTGCGCGCTGCTGCTGTGGACGCACTATCTTGGGGGGATTCTCCTCTTCTTTTTTGCAGGGCTGCTGGTGGTGCTTTCGCGCCGTCGCAGGGTCGCGCGCCCGATGGTGGCGCTGCTTGTTGCCTGTGTTTCCTTCGCGCCGTGGCTGTGGGTGTTGCTGGGGCAGCTCAACGAGCAACTTACGCCGCCCGATTTTTCCGCGAAACAGTACGTCATGAAGGCCGGGATCCGTGTTGTATATACGGCGTACGCGTTCCTGTTCGGCACCACGCTGGAACTGGGACGCTTCGTTGTTGTCGGCGTGGGCTGCGTCGCGGTGCTTTGCGTCATCACCGCATTTGCCGTCAGCGCGCGCAGACAGGGAATCGACCGGGGGGGGCTTGCCAGCGTGATGATCTTCGTCGCCGGTGGATTCTTCGCCATCACTGGGGCGCTGCTGGTGATGCTGGTGATGCTGGCGGGGCATCCCGACCTGTCGATGCCCGAACGCGTCAGCTTCGCGCTGCCGCATTTTATCCTGCTGGGGGCATGGATGCTTTCCCGGACCCACAATCGCGGCAGGCAATTCGCGCTGATGCTGTACGCGGTGCCCTGCGCGGTTTCGCTGTGGCACCTGCTGAAGTGGGACGAGAACAACGCGTGGGACTATATCATCCCATGGAATCGGATGGAGGCGGACCTGGAACTCGCACCGCCGCCGCGCGCCATCGTGTTCGACAGCGACAGCTTTGGCGCGGAGGGATGGTATTATTTCAGCGCCCACGCGGATGACTTCATCGAAGTGCGCGCGGAACGCGAGGCGGGCGACCTTGGTTTCCTGACCGACCGCGTTTCGAAAATGGGCAGCGTGGTCTTTGTTCGCGGGACGCGCGATGCGACGCCTGCGGAGTCGCTGGACATGACGGAATCGAATTTGCGGAAGGCGTTCGGCCCGCCCCAGCGCGAAATTTTCCACGTCACTGATTCAGAAAATTTGCGAAAACTCAAGCATCTGGCCCGCCGCGGCACCGCAGAACAGACGCTTGAGCACAAAATCAAGATGCAAATTTTTGTGACTCCGAAAGCCACGGGAAGCCACTAGATCATTGAAAATAGGCGCGTTGGACTATTTTGTTTATTGCATTTTACAATGCAGGGCATCGTTCGTGATTTACTCCCTGTTGACACGTGGGGGTGTGCCGTGCGCTTTCTCCTCCCGCACGACTTCTTCTTGCAGGTGTATCTGTTCACTCAATCTCCCACAACATCAGTAGATAACCACTGGAGTTTCTGGATGCTGACCCCCCCACAACACGGGGTGAGTAAGCGCCTCCCAGGACGGGTCTATTCGCATAATGTTGGGCCCGGATTGGTTGGCTGAGGACTCACCACGCAGTCGAATATCGTGACACTACCGATCCGAA
>JADZDZ010000030.1 GCA_020850785.1 Candidatus Sumerlaeota bacterium
GCTTGGCGTCGACTACGGGCTGACGCATTCATGCTACGATCCGTCGCCGGAAGGGCACGCCTGCGGCCAATGCGATTCGTGCCTGCTGCGGCTGAAGGGCTTCGCAGAGGCGGGCTCGCGCGATCCGCTGCGCTACACCAACAGGCCAGGCCCGTGAGCTACGGCATCAAGGAAGTCTACCACACGCTGCAGGGCGAGGGTGCGCAGGCGGGCCGCGCCGCAGTGTTCCTGCGCTTCGCCGGGTGCAACCTGTGGACGGGCCGCGAGGCGCAGCGCGCCGACGCCGTTTGCCGGTTTTGTGACACGGACTTCGTCGGCACCGATGGAGAGAACGGCGGTGTCTATACAACCGCCGCGAAGGTCGCGCACATCGTTGCGGAGGTTTGGAAGCGCAATGCGGAGGGGGGCGTTCCGCTTGTCGTTTGCACGGGCGGCGAGCCGCTCCTGCAACTTGACGAGGAACTCACCTCCGCGCTGAAGCACCGCGGCTTCGAAATCGCCGTCGAAACCAACGGCACGCAGCCGCGCCCCGCAGGCATTGATTGGCTCTGCGTAAGCCCGAAGATCGGCGCCGCGCTCGAACTCCGAAGCGGCGATGAATTGAAGCTGGTCTATCCGCAGGAAGGGGGCGACCCCGCGCAGTTTGAATCGCTCGACTTCACGCATTTTTTCCTGCAACCGCTGGACGACGAACGCGCGGAGGAAAACACGCGCAAGGCCATCGCCTACACGCTTGCGCATCCGCGCTGGCGGCTAAGCATACAGTTGCACAAGTTTCTTGGGCTGCGCTGATTGTCTTAGCGGTACTTCGGATCAACCTCCGCCAGGCCGGGAACCTGATCGGCGCCCTCCACAACCTTGATGGAGGAACCCTCAAACGCATCGCCAATGGGCTCAAATCGCCCGCCGAGATGCGCCGCAAGGAACGCTTCCTCAACCGCAGTAAAGCTGATGTTGTTTTCAGGCCGCGCAAAGCCGTGCCCCTCATCCGAATACAGCACGTAGGTGACGGGGATATTGTTCTTCTTCATTGCCTGCACGATCTGATCCGCCTCCGCCTGCTTCACGCGCGGATCGTTCGCCCCCTGACCAATCAGAAGCGGCTTGCGAATTGTGGCCGCCTTGTTCAGCGGTGAACGGCTTTCCAGAAATTCACGGCCCTCCTCCGTTGTATGATCACCCACGCGCGTTTTGAACATCTGCAGCGCGGGCGCCCAGTAGGGCGGAATTGAATTCAGCAACGTGACCAAATTCGACGGACCAACGATGTCGATGCCGCAGGCAAACACGTCCTGCGACTGCGTCATTCCCACCAGCGTCGCGTACCCACCGTAGCTTCCGCCCATGATCGCGACGCGATTCTTGTCCGCGATTCCCTTCTTCACGGCCCAATTCACCGCATCAAGAAGGTCGTCATGCATCTTCGCGGCCCATTCACGATTTCCCGCATTCACGAAATCCTTTCCGAACCCCGTGGAGCCGCGATAGTTCACGCTCAGCACCGCATAGCCGCGATTCGCCAGCAGTTGATGCTCCGGATCATAGCCCCAACCGTCGCGCACCCAGGGACCGCCGTGCACATTCAGCACCAACGGCAGCGGCTTCTTCGGAAAGCCATCCTTCGTCACCTTCGTGTTCACGGGAAGCGTGAGGTAGCTGACAAGGTTCAACCCGTCGCGCGAGGGAATGATGTGCGGCGTCATGTGCGCCAGCGGCAGCCCTTCCAGCGACTTGCGGTTGGAGAAAAGGTACGTCGCCTTTTTCTGGTCGCGATCGTAGTGGTAATACTGCACAGGCCCATCATCGCGCAGGTAAACAACGATCCAGTGCTTGTCATCCAATGAGCGGTCGTTGATGCGCATTTCGCCGTCATTCACGGTCTTCAGGAATTCGAAATCGTGTTCGATCGCACCGTCCAGAATCGTCCAATGCACGCGCTCGTAGTTGAACGACGCCGCCTGCACGTTTTTCTGCGTGGGATGAATGATGACACCGCCCACGTCCGACTTCTTGCTGGAGGCCAGCAGCAGTTGCTTTCCGGTCTTCAGGTCGAGCGTCATGAGCACGCTTGTATTTCCGCCGCGGCTGTCCATCATGTAAGCCACGTTCCCGCTCTTGTCGAAGCCGAGAATGCCCGTGTTCATCGTGTCAGCTTCCGGAACAGTCATGAATTCCTTCCACGTCCCGTCGCCAAGCGGCTGCATGTAGGAAATACTGCCGTCGGGATTGAACTTCGTGCCGAAGCGCACGCGATAATCATCATCCGTGATGAGGTTCGCGAACTCGTTGTTTTCCAGCACGAGGCTCTTCTCCCCCGTCACGATCTTGTAACGGTAGAGGTCGTGATACTGCTCATTGCGGTCATTCAGCCCGATCAGCACTTCGTTGGGAAACTTTTCACTCACGCCTTCGATCTCCGCGCGAACCTTCTCCAGCGGCGTCAGGTTTTTCACCGCGTGCGATGCAACATCCACCGCATATACGCGCCAGTTTTCGTCACCCTTCTCATCCTGAAGGTAGATGATCTGGTTGTTGTTGAAGGCCCAGAAGTAACGGCGTATGCCGCGCCCCTTGTCCGCCGTGATCGGCTCCGCGGCGCTGGGATTGTCCAGCGGTGCCACCCAGACATTCAGCACACCATCCAGCGGAGCCAGATAGCTGATGCGGCGCCCATCGGCACTGATTTGCACGGAGGCACGATCGGGATTGTCAAAAAACACCTTGCGGGGAATCAGGGGAACTTCTGCCACGGTGGCGGCTTCCTTCTTGAAGAAATGGGAGCGGGCGCAACCTGCCGTGATGATCGCGGCGACGGCCAGCAGGGCCATCAACGTTGCTCGCAGGGAAATGTTATTGGAATTCAGCGGCATGACGGCTCCTTGGCAGCGGTGAGCGCGGGAATAATTGCGGAATGATTCGCCCCGCTTCGCCGCAGCACAAGCGCGAACGGCAATCCGGTGAGGCCTTTCGCTTGACGGCATTTCGCCTGCACGGCGCATTCTCCGTGGCTCATGAGTGACAAGGGACGAAAATTCCGGACGATTGCCTGCGCATTGGTTGTGCTCATTGGCTATGGCGTGCCGCTCGCGCGCTCCTATGCAATCGGCCAGCGATTGAAGAACGACAAGGCCGCTTTGGCGGAAGCACTGACGCAGCGCATCGAACATGACCGTGGATCGATGGCAAAGGTTTTGTGGCTTGATGTGCTTTGCCACAAAATCGGAGGGGACACCGCACTGCAGCAGGCGCTGAAGCAGGCCCGCAGTTCCAATCACATGATGCGCAGCTTCAGCGTCTTCATTCTGATGCGCTACTACCGCGACGATCCCGAAGCCGCCGCCGTGATCAAAACCTTCCTGACGAATCCGCGGGAAATCATGTGGCAGCGCTACATGCCGCTGAACTTCGATTTTCCCATGATCAAGAAGACGGAAACAGGGAGGGAGGCACTGGCCGTGATTGAATCCCAGCGCGAACTTTTTCCCGCCGACGGTGGATACTTCCCTCCCCCTCCGCCGGAGTCGCCGACACCGTGAGTCACGCCGCAGCCAATGCGAAACCTTCGCGCGACGATTGGCGTTGGGCGATCATGCTCACGCTTCTCGCGGCGCTCCCGCGGCTGGCCTCCATTCCCATCGGAAGCCTGAACATGCACGCCGCGCGCGACGTGTTTCGCACACTCAGCCTGCTGTCGCTTCACGACGTTCCCTTGTCCGGCTCGGAACTTTACTTTGGCGGCGCAGTGCCGGGAAATTTCTACTTCTTTCTCAGCGCGATTCCCCTCATTGTTTGGAAATCGCCCTACGCCGTCATGGCGTGGATTGGCATTCTCACCAGCCTCGCCGCCGGCATCACCTACCTCGCGCTGCGCATGGTGATGGGGCGCATGCCGGCGCTTGCCGCGTGCGCCGCCTATGCGTTGTTCCCGCAGGCCTTCGTCGAAAACCTCTGGATGTGGAATCCCAGCTACCTTCCATTCCTTTCCTCCGTGGCGCTGTGGGGGTTGTGCTGGTGGATCAGGTTCCGGCGCCCGGCGGGCCTCGCGCTCATGCTCACCGTTGCGCTGCTGGGGATTCAGGTTCACCTGTCGGCCTACGCGATTTTTGCAAGCGGCCTCCTGACATACGCCGCTGTTTTCATCGTCGAGAAAATTCTACGATCACCAGCGCATCCCACGCGCAACGCCTCGCTGTTCCACCTGCTGGTGCCATTCGTCGTGATCCTGCCGTTCGTGCTGCCCGCGTTGTGGACGCAGTCAACATTCTATTTCGTTCCGCTGAAATCGGCGGAGGCCATCAAGCATACGAGCATCGGCCTTGCGAATCCCACGCTGAATCCCCATGCGCCGCTGGCGATCAGCAAGGCGTTCACGTTCCAGGATGATTCGCTTGCCTGGCAGGAATTCCTGAATTTCCAACGATTCCTTGCACAACTATCCCAGCAAAGTCCCGCGCTGGGGAGATTTTGCGCCGGAACCGCGCCGGTCATCAGCGCCCTCGGCCACGCGCCCTTTGCCATCGCGGGATTCGCCCTGCTTGCGTTTGCGGTGTTCGGGCGCGGTGCGAAAAATTATGTGAGCGCGCTGGAGTCCGCCGAAATCGACGCCGCCAGCGCGCGCCCCTTCGCATTCGCGCTGCTGGCGTGGTTCCTCGTTCCCTGCGCCGTGCTGCTGAAGACCATCGGCGACAAGCCGGAAAGCCCGCTTGGAATTCCCACACGCTACATCGTGATCCTGTTTCCCGTTTCAATGATCTTCATTGGGGTGGGCTTCACATTCATTTTCAATCTGCTGCGCAGGCAGACGCCGCTGCGCATTGCCTCGCTGGTGCTGTTTCTGGCCGCCCAGATTGTTCACGCGCTGATCATCGCGCTTTTCATCGGCATCAGCATCAAGACCGTTGGCGTGTTCAAGGCCACGATGCCGCTCAACTACACAAAGCCGCTCTTCTTCGAAAAACAACTTTGCGACTTCATGGCCGACAAACACGGCGCGTCGCTGAATGATTTCCGCGAGCGCTTTTTCAGCGACAGCAACTTCATGGACTTCAACGGCGAGCAGTTCCTGAATTTTGAGCTCTGGAAGGGCGCCGGAGGAAAAGGCGCCGATCCGAAGAAATGGTTTTACCTGTACGATTCCGCGCGCAACCCGCAGCCACCACGGTTGATCCGGGAATCGGGGCGGGTCGTTGATGAGCTTCGCGTGGGCCAATTCCGCCTGCTCGTCATCGAACGCGACGACCCCACGAAGCCGGTGATCTGGCCGAAGAGAATGCTGGAACCATCGCTCATCTACTGAAAGAATCGGGCGGACGTCACCATCCGCCCGAAGCAAACGACAACCTATCCGCGCAGAATGTCGAACCGTTTCCCGACGCGCTCCCAATTGATGATCTTGGCAAACGCATCCACATACGCGCCGCGATTGTTCTGGTATTTCAGGTAATAGGCGTGCTCCCACACATCAAGCACCAGCAGCGGCACGATCCCCCACTGTGTGTTGAGATGCTGGTTCTGCGCCTGCAGGATGACAAGTTTGCTGCCGCCGTAGCTCCACGCGAGGACACCCCAACCGGAGCCCTGCACGTTCTTCGCCGCCGCGGCGAAATGCGCCCAGAACGCCTTGTGACTGCCGAAGTCCTTCGCTATCTGGCCCGCCAGCGCGCCCTTCGCTTCGCCGCCCATGTTTTCCGGCCCGATGCAGTCCCAGAAAATGCAATGCAGCATGTGGCCGCCGCCATTGAAGGCAACCTTGTTGGACAGCGCGCTGATCTGGTCGTAGTCGCCGCTGGCGTGCGCCTTCACAAGCGCCTCCTCGCCCGCCTTCAGGCCCGCCACGTAGCCCGCATGATGCTTGTCGTGATGAATCTGCATCGTCTGCGCGTCGATCACTTCCGACACTGCATCGAAGCCGTAGGGTAAATCTGGCACGACGTATTCGCCCTTGTCGTTGGTCGCACCGGGCACAAGCGCGCGCAGGCGCTCCGCATTGCCCGCCCCCTTGTTTGCCTCCGCGTCCGCACCGGCAAGCCCCGGCATCGCCGCCAGCAGCGCGCCTCCCACGAGCGCCGCCTTGGTTCCCGTTGCCAGAAATTCACGTCGATCTGTTGTTGTCATGATTCGGGTCTCCGTTGGTATGGGAATTTGCATTGTTCCCTGCTGCAGGGACAATGATAGCAAATCATTAACCTGAATTGAGCGATCATGGGCAGCGGCGGAATGTCATTCGAAAACGTGGACGTCGTGCTGCTCGTTGCCGGCTTGGTGTTCCTGCTGGGCGGATGGCTTCTCTATTGGACATCGCTCAATATCGCCGGTGGATTGATCGGCGGAGGGATCGGATTGATCATCGCGGAAGTGGGCCTTCTCGCGTTCGATCAATTGGAGCCCCTTCAGCAGAACGCGCTGCGGGGCGCGGGGTTTGTTGTCGGCCTGATCGCGGGGGTGATGCTTGTGCGATGGCTGCACCGCCTTGCCTTCTTCGTGGCCGGGTCCCTTTTGGGGGGCGCAGCCTACTACCTGATCGTGTGCGCCTTCCGCGAAAACGGCGCTGAGTGGGCGCAAAGCGACGCGGTGCTGGCCTTTGGCACCGCAGTGGCTGGCTCCATTTCCGGTGCTGTTTGCGTTTTTGCCGCCAAATTCATCATCGCACTTTGCACGGCGGCGATCGGGGCCGTGCTGATCATGCAGAGCATCGGCTGGCCCTGGAGCGGCCTGGCGGTGATTCCTCTGGGGATTGTGGGATTTGCGTGTCAGTTGGGGCTGGCAAAGCCCTGGCGGCGATCAGCCAGAATTGCCAACGACGACGAGGACTAGGCCGACGGGGCGCCCTGCATCGCCTGAAGCTGCTTCGGCGTCAGCTTCGCGAGCAACTTTCCGAGCGCCTTGTTCATGTCGATGAACGTCGTGTGCCATTCGATCATCAGCTTGCTGCGCGTGGCCTCCGGCATGTCCTTGATGGTCTGAAGCGAGTCGCTCTGCGCAAGGATATCAAGGATGACCGCGTCGTTCTTCATGAACTCACCGCACAGTTCGGAGAACTTGTAGTGGTTCAGCGCCAGCACATTCATGATGTTCTGGAATTCCTTCTCCATCTGCTCCGTGATCAGCCTGTCTTCCATGTCCTCGGAAAAGAACGTGAAATAATTCTGCCAGAGTTCCGTGTATTCGCGGCAAACGACGATCCGGTTTTCAATGCGCGTAAAAGTATTCTTGGCAGCCATCAGATTGTGATAACGAGGTCGGGTGGTGGGGGAATTCCGGGGGTTACTTTTGTGGGAGCTTGATGATGCCCAGCGAGTAGAAGATAAACAGCAGCAGGACGATGATCGACAGGATCACAACAACCTGAACCACGTAAACGTGGTTCAGGTTGCTGAAGAAGTTCGTGATGAAGTCCATGGCGATAATCCCCCGTGGCGTTATTCAAGTGAGTTGGTGATGACGCTCTTGCCAACGCGGGCAAGGCGGAAGCGAACCTGGTCATAACCAAGCTGGCGCTGGACGCTGGTCACCATCTCATTTGACAGATTCATGCGATAGTAGGCTTGGTCGATGTTCGATTTTGCGTCCTCTGCGGTCATGCGATTCAGGATCGCAAGACGCTCGAAGTACATGCCCGCCAGACGTCCCTCCGCGATGGAAGCAACGATGATTTCGTTCAGCTTCTCCAAGCTCGCTGGTGGACGAAGCAGCAGTGCGCGCCCGTAGAGTTCCTCCATCCCGTCACGGAACTGCATCGGGGACACCTGCGCGGAGATGGAGGCGATCTTCGCCGAACCACTGACCGAAATTGCCAGTTCCTCAAGTTCCTTCGGTTCCAGCGAAAGCACGTTCCCAAACTTGATCTGCAGCGCGCGGTAGTCGCGGAAGATTTCCTGCACCTGCGCCGAGTAGGACGTGTGATCGCGGCGGAATTCCGACAGGAGCGTCAGCTTCGCGGCGTTGGTCAGGTGGGAGTGCGTGGAGCGATAGGAACCTGTGCGGTAGTCCAGACGTGCATAGCGTACGTGGTCGCGCGCCTCCTTGATTTCCGGCGCCGCGTAGGACTCGGCCCCGTCATCCACCAGTTTGTTCAACCGCGCCTCGATGCTATCGGCGGCCTTGTTCACCACTTCTGGCGTCTTCGTCAACGTCTCGCCGAAGTCGGCCTCCACCTTGGAGATTTCCGCCATCACTCGATCATATTCCTCTGCGGAATACTCGCTCTTCAGCGCCGCCAGCGACTGCTGAACGCGGATCGATTCATCCACCTGGAAGAAGTTCGTGCCCTGCTTGGTTCCTTCAACCACGTCCTTGTTGATGCTCTTCACGCGTGCATTGAAGTTCTTCTTCTTGGAGGACTTCGCAACAGCGCGTGCCTCGCCAGCGGCTTCGTCGGCCAGCGACGCACTTTCGTCGAACTGACGCGCCTCCAGCTTTGCGCGGGCCTCGCGAACCTTGTCGTTCGCGGCGGAAAGCTTCTTCGTGTTGTTGTCCCAGCCGCCCACGGAGGTTGCGGCCGCGATTTCCTGCTCCGCTTCCGTGACCTTCGCATAGAGGCCGGCGCGGGCGCGTTCCACGGCGCTCTTCGCCTGACTGTCCGCACGCGCATAATCCTTGTTCGCGTACAGGTCGCGCGCGGAGGAGGCCA
>JADZDZ010000031.1 GCA_020850785.1 Candidatus Sumerlaeota bacterium
ATCATGCTTCAATGTGGATACAGGTTGGGAGTTTCGGTCGGGCGCTGCCAGCACCGGGGCGGAATCCGTGAACACACGCCACGGTGTTTGGGAATCCTTGGGATTGGTGGTTTGGCCTGCTGCGACCTGAAAACCCACGAAAAGGAAGAGGGCTGCAAATAGTCTACGCATGGTGCGAAGCAAGCGCACCCAAGCCCTGAAATGCAAGCGGTGTGTGAGGCTTCAGGCCTTGGTTTTCACGGGCCAATCGATCAACTGCCGGTAATCGATGCCGCGCTTCTTCATTCCGTGCTGCATCAACTTGTCCGCCAATTCATTGGCCCGCCTGACCAGCGGCACCTCCGGCAGGTTGCAAATCTTCCCGCGTTCCACCACGATCCTGCCGTTGATAACCGACCAGGACACATGGTGCGAAGTTCCGCAAAGGATCAATGCCGCGATGGGATCGAGCGACGGACCGCCCGCGAAGGCAAACTGTTCCATGTCGAAAAGCACGACATCCGCCGCGGCGCCCGGTTCGATGCGCCCAATGTGATCGTTGCCAAGCACCGCCGCTCCCCCGCGTGTCAGCATGTATAGACAGTCACGGGTGCTGATGGAATGGACGCCCCAGCGGGAGCGATGGAGCAGGAAGGCAAGCCGCGCCTCCCCCAGCAGGTCTCCGCTGTCGTTGGAGGCGCTGCCATCAACGCCAAGGCCCACCGCCACTCCCGCGCGAAGCATTTCGGGAATCGGCGCGATGCCACTGCCAAGGCGGCAGTTGGCGCTGGGACAGTGCGCGACGCCAACGCCGTGCTTCGCGAAGCGCGCGATCTCCGCGGAATTCAGCTTCACGCAGTGCGCGAACCAAACATCGGGCCCTTCCCACCCCTGATCGGCCACAACGTCATAAGGACGCTTGCCGTAGCGCTGCATGCAGTAAACGTCCTCGTCGTCCGTCTCCGCCAGATGCGTGTGAATCTTCACGCCGTGCTTGCGCGCAACCTTCACTGTCTCCTGAAAGAGGAACGGCGTCACGTTGAAGGGCGCGCAGGGCGCGAGGGCAATGCGCAGCATCGAGTAGGGCGACGTGTCATGATAGGTTGCGATGAGCCGCTCGTAGTCGGCGAGAACGCGTTCGTCCTTTTCAATCACCGACATCGGCGGCAGCCCGCCGTCATCAACCCCCAGCGTCATGGACCCGCGCGTGGGATTGAAGCGCATTCCAACTTCGCGCGCGGCACGAATGTCCTGATCAAGCAATTCGACCGGCTGGGACGCGGGAAAAAGGTAGTGGTGATCGCTCGTCGTCGTGCAACCCGTCAGCAGCAATTCCGCCATGGCAACCTTGGCGGACACGTGGAAAAACTCCGGGTCCATGATTTCCCAAATCTGATACTGCTCAACCAGCCACTCAAACAATTCCGCATTCTGCACCCGCGGGCAGGTGCGCGACAGCGTTTGGAAGAAGTGATGATGGACGTTCACGAAGCCCGGCAGCGCCACATGGCCGCGGCCATCGATGGTGGGGATGTCGGCGGGAAGCTGCTGCGATTCGCGCAACTTCGGCCCCACCGCCTTGATGGCGGGCCCATCAATCAGGATGTCCGCGTTGGAAAGTTCGGTGCGCTTGTCGTCCATGCAGGCGATGGCGCGGCAGTTTTCAATGAGAAGCATGATCGTCACAAGGAGGCGTGAAAGTGATAGGCAAACGGATGAGCTTGATCATCCACCCGCCTTGTGGCAAGGAGGACGATGCTTTTATGCGTCGATTGTGGTGAAAAAAATCAGAGCGCCTCCGGCTCCATGCCAAGCGTCGCCAGCAACGCTGCGTCCGTGCTGCCGGGATTCGGCGTCGTCAGCAGCTTTGCGCCGCTGAAAATCGAATTCGCGCCCGCGAAGAAGCACATCGCCTGCAACTCCTGGCTCATGCTCATGCGGCCCGCGCTCAGGCGCACCCGGCTTGTGGGCATCAGGATTCGTGCCGTTGCGACGCAGCGCACCAGTTCCAGCGGGTCGACAGGGGCGGAATGTTCCAGCGGCGTCCCCTCCACCGGCACCAGCAGGTTGATCGGCACGCTTTCCGGCGGCGGATCGAGCGTCGCCAGCGAATGCAGCAGGCCGATGCGATCCTCCCGCGCCTCTCCCATCCCGATGATGCCACCGCTGCACACGGTGATCCCCGCGTTGCGCACGTGGGCAATCGTTGCAAGGCGGTCCTCAAACTTGCGCGTCGTGATGATCTCGCTGTAGAATTCGGGCGACGTGTCAAGGTTGTGGTTGTAGGCCGTGAGCCCCGCTTCCGCAAGGCGCTGTGCCTGCTGCTCATTGAGGAGGCCCAACGTCACACAGGCTTCCATTCCCAGCGAGCGCACCTCGCGGACCATTTCCACCACGCGATCGAAATCGCGATCATTCTTCGGCCCGCGCCAAGCCGCGCCCATGCACAGCCGGGTCGCACCCGCTTCACGCGCGGCCAGTGCCGCCTCGCGGACCGCCTGCACCGTTTCGAGGCCGTACTCTTCGATGCCAGTGTCGTAGTGCGCGCTCTGCGGGCAGTACTTGCAATCCTCCGGGCAGCGGCCCGACTTGATGTTCTCAAGCTGGCACAACTGGATTTTCGTGGGATCGTGGTGCGCACGGTGAATCGTCGCCGCTTCATAGAGCAGATTCATGAAGGGCTGTTCGTAAATTTCCTGAACCTGATAACGAGTGATCATTTCTTCGTCACGACCGATTTGTTGATGAATTCACTACTGCGATGGGATGGAAGGCCGAGCTTTGTGCAAATCGTTTCAAAGAAATCCCGTTCCTTGTCCGCAACTTTTCCGTCGGCGAAAATGCCGCGCGCCACAAGGCGACAGGCCTGCTCCGGAATGGAGTCATCGGCCAGCAGTTCCGCCGCATTGCGCAGCGTGCTCGTGATGTAGTCGATGCCCCAGTCCTTCTTCATCAGGTCGAGATGGCGCCGGACCGACTTCGAGATGAAGTTGAACTGATCCGCGCTGACCCCCTTGAACGCAGGCAGCGTGATGACCAGCGGCGTCATCAACTCCAATTCCTTGGCGCTGATTTTCTTGTCAACGATCGCCGTCAGATACACCAGATAGATCATCATGAAACGAACGAGACGCCGCTGGGCGGCGATGATGAAATCATCAAGCCTGTCCTGCGAGACCCCGAACTGCTTGCGAAATTTTTCCAGAACGATGGTGTTTTCATCGCTGACGATGCCATCGGCCGTGACGATCCGAACCGCCAGTTCCAACCCGCGTTCCCGCACCTTGTCGGATGGCAGGAGTCGCTTGATCGTCGCGAAGAGATCGTCGGGCTTCTTGTGCAGGTCCGCCTGAACCTTTGCAAGCAGGCTGTCCATCTGGCCGTCGTCAAGGCCGGCGAACTCCGGCTCTTCCGCCGCAATCAGGGCAATCTCCCGCGTCTCTTCCGTGCTCGGCGTCTCGTCCATGCTTGCCACAAGCATCATGGAAAGCAGGAGCCCCTCGCAAATTTTTTCGTTGTTGCCTGACTGCATTTTCCAAACCTGCACATGAAATAAGCGGGTTTGATGATGCGGAGGGATTCGGGAGCGGGCAAGTAGATTGGTGTCGGAACAATCCCTCCCACCGGCGAGCCGCCGGGGTAACTTTCCCCAACGCCCCATGAAAAACGAATCGCGCGGGCTGAAAACCCGCGCGACCCCGGTTCAACAAACGAAGAAAACCTACGCGTGGGACTTCGTGAACTGCTCCGTGGGAATGTCCGCGATGGCGGCGCCCGTCACCAACTCCGACCCATCGGAATGTATGTCCTTCAGTTCCTTCAGAACGCGGTGGAGGAGTTCCACCTTCTCCTTGTGATGCTGGAAGGTTGACTTCAGTCCGTAGACGATCATGTCCTTGATTTCCTCAAGCGTGAAGCCAAGTTCCGTGTGCGCCTTGTACAATTCATCGGTCACGGTCGTGCCGCTCATCAACCGGTTGTCGGTGCAGATACAGCAACGCAGGCCAAAGTCATAGTACATGCGCAGCGGATGGAAGCGAAGGTCCTTCACCGCGCCCGTCTGCAGGTTGCTCGTCAGGTTGATCTCCAGCGGGATGCGATGGTCGCAGCAATAATTGAGGAGATCGCCGTCCTCCTTCAGTCGCACCGCGTGCCCGATGCGATGGGCACCGCAATCATGCAGGGCCTGACTGATGGATTCGGGTCCGTAGGCTTCGCCCGCGTGGATTGTGACGTTCACGTTGTTCTTCAACGTCAACTCGAAGGCTTCCTTGTGGCGGCTGGCGGGATAGTTCGCCTCCGCGCCCGCAAGATCGAAGCCCACGACGCCGCGATGCTTGTACATCACGCAAAGTTCCGCCATCTGCAGCGAATACTTCGGTTCGGACATGCGCATTGCGCAGATGATCAGACCCCACTTCACGCCAAAGTCCTGCTCCCCCTGACGCAGGCCATCCAGCACTGCATCCACGATCGCCGTCAGGCGCATGCCGTTTCGCTGGTGCAGGATCGGCGCATAGCGCACTTCAATGTAGACGACGTTTTCCGCCGCCGCATCGGCGATCAACTCGTAGGCGATGCGCTTCAACGCGTCATAGTCCTGCATGACGCTGAGCGTCACATCGAACGCTTTCAGGTATTCCACAAGGTTCGCGGCATTGTCCTGCACCAGCACGGCGCGCAACCCTTCCACATCGTTTGCGGGAAGGCGCACCTTCCGTTCGCGGGCCAGTTCCAAAATCGTTTCCACGCGCACCGAGCCATCCAAATGGCAGTGCAGTTCCACCTTCGGCAGCTTGTGGATCAGTTCACGGGTAAGGCGTTGAGGCATTCAGTTTATCCTTCGACGTATGGTTCAACGAAGTAGTCAATCGAAGGGGAGGCGCTATGTCCAGCGAAAAACCATCACTGCATCAAGGTTTGCGAACGGGATCGCGCCAGTACACCGCGTTCGCCCGTGCCGGCTCCTGCGGCGGATGCGACTTCAGCATGGTCAGAGCAAGCAGCGCCGTGGCGGAAGGCTCCGAAAGCATCCGATCCTCCGGAGCAAGGTTGCCGCGGAACAGGTCCGCATGGCGCCGCGCCCCCTCGCCGCACAGCAAGGTTGTCGGCGTCACAAGATTCAAGATGTCATTCGGCTTCGCGCAAAATTCCTTCACCGGCTCAAGCACCAGCGCCCCATCCACGATCCTGTGGATCGCGCCATAGACTTCATCCATTCGTGCATCGATGAGCGGCATCACCTCCGTGATTGCGCCCCCCTGATAGGAATTCCGGGCAATCGCCGCCAGGGAGGAAACCGTGAAGACCTGCTTCCCCGCCGCATAGGCAAGAGACTTTGCCAGTGTAAGCCCCACGCGCACCCCGGTGAATGAACCGGGACCGTGCGATGCCGCATAGACATCAATATCACTCCACTGAAGTCCCGCTTCGGCGAGCAATTCCTCTGCGGCCTTCAGGCAAAAACGTGAATGCGCCTGCGCGTCATCGATGGTGCGCTGCCCCACCAGCGCATCGTTCACGACCACGGCTGCGCCGCCGCGCGGCGTTGCGGTCTCAAAGGCGAGCAGGTTCATGGCGTCGTCCACACCGCGACGATGGGGAAGGGCACAAGTGGCAGCCTCCGCGATGATTTCCAGATCACGCGACGGCTCTCCGGTCCGCCTTCGCCAAGTTGAATGAACACTTCGTGGGTTTCCTGCACGGAATCCGCGTCCACTTTCCGCGGCCATTCCACGATGCGCATCACATCGGGCGGCGGGGAGAAGAATCCCGCGCTTTCCAAATCATCACGCGACTCCATGCGGTAAAAATCCCAATGCTCCAGCGCCATGTGCGGCGTCTCGTAGGCTTTGCAGAGCAAGTACGTCGGGCTGGAAATCGCGCCCGTGACGCCAAGCCCGCGCGCGATGCCGCGCGCAAGCACCGACTTCCCCAACCCCATTTCCCCATTCAAGGAAATCACGTCGCCGGGAAGGAAGTACGGCGCGCACAGCCGCCCCAGCGACTCCGTTTCCTCCTCCGCACTAGTTCCGCGCTCGATGGATTTTGCGCTAATGAGTTCGGGATCGTCGATCGTTCGCCCCCATACCGGCGCACCCAGACTCGTTGGTGCGCAATCCCCCTCAATGGCCCTTCCCTTTTCGGAAGCCTCCGTCAGCCGCGTGAATGCGGCATGCAAGACGGCGACTTCGCGGAACGGCAGGTACACAAACGGCCTGTCCGCGATGTAGGGATGCGGCAACGTCAGGGCCGGATCGCCGCAAACTTCGTCGTTCACCGCAAGGAGATCAAGGTCCAGCGTTCTGGCGCCCCAGTGTACCACCCTCTGGCGGCCCAACTTGTCCTCGATGGATTGAAGTTCCTTCAGCACCGCGATGGCGTCCAGACGGTCGCTCACCGCAACGATCACCGCATTCAGGAAGGGATCAAGGTCGTCACGCCCCCACCCCTTGCTTTCGTATATACGCGAGGCTCCCACAATCCGCAGCCCCGCGATGCGATCAATCAGCGCCAGCGCCCGATTCAGGTAAAAAAGCCGGTCCCCGATGTTGGAACCAAGCGCGATTGCAAAGAAACGGGTCATCTGACAGGTGGTTTCGGGACGAAGAGCAGTCTTGCCATCGGCATCCATGGCATGGAACAGTTGCCGGGCGCGTGATGAGGCGGACCCAACGCCACTGGCGACAATCCAAATCCCGCGCCCCCCAACTTGGAGGCATGGCAATGCAGTTTCTTGGCAAGGAAGAACATTACCTGATGGGCCTGTCGCTGGAGGAATTGAAGGCGGTCCACCTCAGCATGTGGAACGACCTGAAGGCGCGCA
>JADZDZ010000032.1 GCA_020850785.1 Candidatus Sumerlaeota bacterium
GGAAGTGAAGAATCTGGACGTGTAGTGGGGGAATGGGGAGTGGGGAATAGGGAATGGGGAGTGGGGAATGGAATGATCCGGCGTTGTTGCTTTTCGTGGCGAGGGCGTCCCGCCCTCGCATTGTTCAGGCTGGCAGGAATGTATAGATGTATAGAGAGCGCCGGAGTGTTGATCGAAATTTTATGGGCATCCGGAGCTTGCGCGGGCAGGATGCCCGCGCCACTGAAAAACAGCATCATTTAGACCATAGAAGCCTTGCTTTTCGTGGCGAGGGTGTCACGCCCTCGCATCCTTCCCGACCACTGGTGCTGTATAGATAGATAGACAGAACCAGCCCGCGCGTCATTGTATCGCTCCATTCCCTATTCCCCACTCCCCATTCCCCCACTACACGTCCAGATTCTTCACTTCCGGTGCGTAGCGTTGAATGAAGGCGCGGCGTGGAATCACCTCGTCGCCCATCAGCGTCGTGAACATTTGTTCCGCCTCGACGGCGTCCTCCATGCTCACGCGCAGCAGCGAGCGGCGGCGCGGGTCCATCGTGGTTTCCCACAATTGTTCGGCGTTCATTTCACCAAGGCCCTTGTAGCGCTGCACGCTGATCCCTTTGCCGCCGATTTCCTTCACCTGCTCCATCACGTCCAGCAGCGAGAATTCCGCGTGGGCAACGCCGTCCTTGCCGTACACGCGATAGGGCGCGTTCTCATCAACCGCGTGGCCGCGATCAAGGTGGTCCACGTCGTAGTTCTTCATGTCGAAGCCGATTTTCTCCAGCGACTTCACGATGTTGTCGATATCGCCTGATTCGGGGAATTCGTAGATTTCCACCTTCGGAAGCGCCTCGGCGGGGACGGCGGATTCGTCCTGGGCCACTTCCTCATTTTCGCCGCTTGCGAAGAGGTCCTCGCCGTTCGTGATCTTGCCGTTTTTCGCGGCCGGTGCCTTGCCGTTGTTCTTTCCCTGCTCCGGATCAAGGGCCAGAAACTCCTCCTTGGTGTAGGCGAACTTCAGCTCATCGTTGATGATCGCCATGCCAATGGGGAAGCGCCCGGCGGAGCGCGCGTCAAGGTAGGTGGTCAGTCCGATACCCTTGCGCGTGATGACGCGGCTGACGGCGCTCAGTTCCATCATCGAGTCGGCGAACTGCTTCACCTGCGCTTTTGTCAGTTCCGTTTCCTTCTGCTTCTTTCCTTCGCCGGAAACCAGAACCACGCGTGCGTTTTCCACGCCCTCTTCAAGGAGCATGCGGTCTTTTTCCTCGTCCTTGCCGACGTAGGTTTCCGACTTCCCCTTCTTCACGCGATAGAGCGGCGGTTGCGCGATGAAGAGATGGCCACGTTCGATCAGCGTCGTGAACTGGCGGTAGAAGAACGTCAGCAGCAGCGTGCGGATGTGTGCGCCGTCCACGTCGGCGTCCGTCATGATGATGATCTTGTCGTAGCGCAGTTTTTCGTAGTCGAAGGTGTCCTTGATGCCGGCACCGAGCGCCGTGATGATGGTGCGGATTTCCTCGTTGGAGAGCACCTTGTCCAGCCGCGCCTTCTCCACGTTGATGATCGTCCCGCGCAGCGGAAGAATCGCCTGGAAGTGGCGGTCGCGCCCCTGCTTTGCGGAGCCACCGGCGGAGTTTCCCTCCACGAGGTAAAGCTCCGTGCCTTCGCCCTTCTCGGAACAATCCGCCAGCTTGCCGGGAAGCCCGCCACCTTCCATGGCGGACTTGCGCACCATTTCTCGGCTCTTGCGCGCGGCGACGCGTGCGGTCGCGGCCAGAACGATCTTCTCGATGATGTTCTTCGCTTCTCGGGGGTTTTCCTCCAGGTATTCGCCGAGGCCCTCGTTCACGACTGTTTCAACGATGCCGGCGACTTCCGGATTCGTCAGTTTTTCCTTCGCCTGATTGTTGAAGGTGGGGTGTGTGTGCTTCACGTTCACCACCGCCGTCAGGCCCTCGCGCATGTCCTCGCCCGTCCGGCCCTCCTTCAGTTTTTTCAGCAGATCGTTCTTTTGCGCGTAGCGGTTCAGCGTTGCCGTCAGCGCCTTGCGAAAGCCCATCTGGTGCGTGCCGCCGCCGCGGTTGTTGATGTTGTTGGTGAAGGTGTAAACCTTCTCATCAAAACCGTCGCAGTACTGGATGGCGATTTCGACGGACACCGCTTCGATGGAGCAGTCGCTGCGCGTTCCTTCCTTCTCCCTTTGAAAGTAAACCACCTTGTTATTGATCGCGCCCTTGCCTGCGTTCAGCGTTTGCACGAATTCGACGATGCCGCCGACGGACTTGAACGAATGCGCCTTTCCGCTGCGTTCGTCCTCCACGTTGATCAACACGCCGGGGTTAAGGTACGCCAGTTCGCGGCAGCGATCGGACAGGATGCCGAAGCTGAATTCCGTTTCGCTGAAGATTGTGGAGTCAGGCTTGAAGCGGATCGTCGTGCCGGTTTTCTTTGCTTCGCCGATCACCTTCAGCGGTGTTTCCACGCGCGCCCCATCCTTGAAGCGCATGAAGAACACCTTCCCCTCGCGGCGCACTTCCGCCTCCATCCATTCCGACAGGATGTTCACGACGGACACACCGACGCCGTGGAGGCCGCCGGAATACTTGTACGATTTTTTTTCGAACTTGCCGCCGGCCTTTGGCATCGCGAGGGCGACTTCCAAGGTCGATTTCCCCTCCATCTTCGGGTCCTTGTGGGGGCCCGTGGGAATGCCGCGGCCGTTGTCGGAAACTGTCACGGAATTGTTGAAGTGAATCTTGACGTCGATGCGGTCGCAGTGCCCCTCCAACGCCTCGTCGATGGAGTTGTCGATGACTTCATACACCAGATGGTGAAGCCCCTCCAGCGCCACGTTTGGAATGTACATGCCGGGGCGTTGGCGAACGTGCTCCCGGTCATCAAGTACCTTGATTGATTCCTCATCATACTGGGCGGCTTTTTTTGCCATGGAAAGTCCGGTCTCTATTTCGTCCTGAAGTTGACGGAAGGGGATGAAAATTCGCCTGCGTTTGCGCGGCTGAAAGAAGTGAAAATGTACCGGGAGCGGGAACGCGAATTCAAGGGGTGAATTGCGCAAAAACCAGAATAAAATCAGCGCGTTTTGCAGCATCCGGAGGGGCCAAAACGCCCGCTCCTTTCCGGCGCGCACCACGCCGCGTTCGCGTCGCTGCGGGCTTCCCGTTGCGCTTCCGCCCGCGAAGCCCGAAAGCAGCGATTCCCATGGCCGTCCGCCTGCTCACTTTCGCGCGCAAGAACCCCGTCATGCTGCTGCTGATTCCGGGGTTGGTAATCTTCCTCGCCAACTTTCTTGCGGGCCATCGCGGCATCAGCGGCAACGATGCGAATTACTATTTCGCGCAGGCCGGCGCCATCGCTTCCTGCCGCTCCCTCGGCGCGGCTGAAACCTACGAGGTCCTCGCGGCGCAGGGGGGCGCGAACTGGTCTGCGCAGCAGATGGCGGCCCGCACCAGCACCGGATGGTTTTACAATCTCTATCCCATCGGCCATCCCATGCTGCACGTTCCCGGCGTGCTTGCCGGCGCGGCACTCGGCTGGATCGGCGGTCAGGGGTGGGATCCCCTTGGACCATTCGCGCAGGCGGGCTTTTGCGTTTCCGCGATCCTGGCTGCGGCGCTGGGGCTGGCGCTCATGCGGGCCGCGCTGTCACGATGGTTCGGTGAGGACGCCATTCTCTTCGCGCTTGTCGCCATGACCGCAGGCACGCCGCTCGGCTACTACTGGTTCATCCAGCCCGCCATGTCGCACACCAGTTCCCTCCTGATGGCGGGAATCATCTGCTGGTCATTCGTCAGGATCACCGAGTCCAGCGCGGGGCCCTGGCACTGGGCGCTTCTCGGTGGTGCGCTGGGCTGGAACGTGGCCGTGCGCAATCAGGACGTCGCCTTCGTCTGCATTGGCATTGCGGCGCTGGTGCTTGCCGCGAAAAGCGCGCGGCCGGCGGCAGGAATCATTCCGCTCATCACGGCCACCATCGTCGCAGTGATTCCCCAGTTGATCGTGTATTACCTGCGCGATGGAAGCATCCTCCCACGGCAGTACAGTGACTATTCCTCCTTCGATTGGGCGCATCCCCATTTCATCGCGGTGCTTTTTTCGCCGCGTCACGGTCTCTTCCTGTGGCACCCCTTGCTGCTTGCCGCCGCAATTGGCGCCGTTCTCTCGCTGCGCTGCCGCTCGGCACCGCCGACTTGCACGATCCCCTGGCTGCGTGCGTTTCTGGGGCTGTGGTTCATCAGCGCCTCCTTCTCCATCTGGTGGTTCGGCGACAGCTTTGGCTCCCGCCCCTTCCTGTCAGTGACGCCGCTCTTCCGTCTCGGTTTCTGTGAAATCTGGCAGCGCGCGCCACGCCGCGCCGTGCGCGTTGTCATCCTTGCGATCGTCGCCATCGCGATCTGCTGGAACGCCTTGCTGGCCGTTGCCTATCACGCCTCCTGGATCAGCCGCAGCGAACCCCTCGATGTTCCTGCTCTTTTCGGTCGCTTTTCGGGCTGATTTGCCTTTTTTCTTGTCTGCTTCCAACCAATCAGCATGGCCCGACACTAAATGATCAAACGATGAGCAAGCAGGCGAACACGCGACGCTGGACGAAAGTCATCCTCATTGCCTGTGGGGGTGTGATGGTGTTTTTCGTCGCGGTCTACGTGTGGCAGACGCAGCGCCCGACCGGCTATGAGAAACTCTCCGTCTCCTCGCCGGTTGATCGCAAGCAACCGCGCAGGGTGTCCTCCGCGCCGCGTACGACGACTTCTCCCGCGCAAACACCAATCGCCAGCGCACCCGCGCCGGCGCCTGCAACCAGTCCGAAAATTTCTCCGCTTCTTGAGCCTTTTGAAGGAGTGGGTTGGTATCCTCCTACGCGGTTTGGCGCTTCCCGCTGGGTCTCGTATGACCAGATTGCAGCACCTCAGGAAGGTACGAAGCCTGAGCAGATTCTGA
>JADZDZ010000033.1 GCA_020850785.1 Candidatus Sumerlaeota bacterium
CGTTGTGAGACCGCCCGCGTGATCAATGTGCAGATGAGTGACGATCACAAGGTCGATCTGCGCGGGAGTCAGGCCGTGGGGGGCAAGCAACGCATCGAAGGTGTTCGCCTGCAGTTCGTAAAGCGCGACTTCCTTCTCGTTCCACTTCGTCCCCATGCCGACTTCGACGATGATGTTCCTGTCCGGGGTCCTGACGAGGAGGGAATTGCACGCGGTGAGGACGCGGTTGTTTGCGTCAGGCTCGACGATTCGTTGCCATACGGTCTTCGGAACATGACCAAACATGGCGCCGCCGTCGAAGCGCAGACGCGATTCCTGCAACAAATGGAAGGTGGTGTTGGATGATAACATGGCCGGATTGTTGGATTGAGTTTGCGCGTGGGGCGGAGTGGGTCTAGGAAAAGTCAGTCTGTTCGCGATGAAGATTTTGTGCGGCTTTGAATGTGGCCGCAGGAGCTGCGATGAAACTTTCTGTCCAGAGGATGCTGAAGGAAAAGGGCGACACGTTCGAACTGACACTGCTGTCCGGTTCCGACGGTCTTGACAAACTGATCACCCAGTCGGAGCTGCATCGGCCCGGCCTGGCCTTCGCAGGCTTTCTCGACATATTCACCTACGACCGAATTCAGATCGTCGGCAACACCGAGATTCAGTATCTGAACAGCCTTCCCCCGGAGGAGCGGCGCGGCCGCATTGAGGCGATTTGTCGGTTCCGCATTCCCTGCATCATCATCACCGCCAGCAACGATGCACCGCGGGAGATGATGGAGTGCGCGGCGATGCACAAGATTCCGCTGCTGAGCACGTCGCACGAGACGTCGCGATTCACGGCGATGCTGAGCTTCTGGCTGGAGCGGGAATTCGCGCCGGTGATGTGCACCCACGGCGTGTTCGTGGACATCTTCGGCGAAGGCGTGTTGATCACCGGTGGCAGCGGCATCGGCAAGAGCGAGTGCGGTCTGGAGTTGATTGAACGCGGCCACCGACTCGTTTCCGACGACGTGGTTCTGCTGCGCCGCCTGGGACGCAACATTCTGATGGGAGGGCCCATCGGCAATGACCACCATCACATGGAAGTGCGTGGTCTGGGAATCATTGACGTCGAATTGCTGTTTGGCATTGGCGCCGTGCGTGAAGAGAAACGTGTGTCATTGACGGTGGACTTGAATCGCTGGACCGATGACACGGTGGTTGATCGCCTGGGAATCGACCCGCAATACGCGACATTTCTGGATGTTCCCATTCGCCAGTTCAAGATTCCCGTCGAATCGGGGCGCAATGTGGCGATCCTGATCGAAGTCGCCACGCTGCAATATCGCATCATGGAACGCGGAATCAATCCTGCGGAGGAATTGAACAAACGGCTGATCGAAAAGATGACCCAAAAAGGGAGCGGTTAATTTTTTCCGCCGGTTCCCAGATCGCGAATTGAAAGATATTCCGGAAGCGGGAACGTGTTGACCGTTTGTTCATACTGAAGCGCGCGCGCCTTCGCATTGACGGCAACCTTGAAGGTGTTTTCCTCCGTGCCGGGTATGGCGGCGATGCCGCTTTCCTCCAGCAGACGCGTGATCATTTCAACATACACGTCGGGCGTCTGGAGCAGGACTCCAATCGCGACGATGAATGAACCGTCCTCGCGCTTTTCCGGCGCGCGCGGGAGAAGAAACTCTCCCTGCGTTCTGCGTTTTACCTCATCGAGCAGCCAGATCGTCGCGGCGCGCACCGCCTCCTCATCGCTTGCGATCAAGTCAATGCGGCGCTTCATCCAGTCGAACTCAAAGTGCGCGCTCCCTTTTCGGGCAGCGGGCACCTCGCAGGCGCGCTTCAGGAGTTTGAACAAGTCCGCCGGCTCAAAGCGCGATTCGATGCGGAAGCGATGACACTTCTGCGTCACGGCGGAGGCGCGTCCTTGTACACGGAAAGGATCGGGGTGCCGGGGTTGGCTTCGCGAATGATGCGCTCGATTTCAACCGCCTCATCCATGCTGATGGTCTTGAGATGGATTTCCGAAACGGGCGCGGGGGCATCGTGATTGCCACGCGATCCCAGATACCATTCGCGCGGGTAGGGACGCTTCGGCGTGTTCAGTTGAACTTCATCGGGCTGGATGTCGTGGATCAGCGCGGCCAGCTTGTGCACGCCACCCTTGTTGAGCGGCATGAACATGCACTGGAGGGCGATTTTTCCGGGGAAGCCGTCGGTGCGCAGCGCCTTGATTCCCGCAACGATCGTTGCCAGCGTGATGCCCTGGGCCGGGCGGTTGAATTTCTGGAGCATTTCGTCATCCCATGCGTCCAGCTTGCACGCGATGGTGTCCGCCCGGAGAAGGCGCTTGCGCGTGGCGGCATCAAACAGCCACGTCGCATTCGTGAGCACCATGACGGGCTTTGCGTAGGTGTCCTTGATGTGGGCGATGACCTCGTCAATGTTGAGCGCGAGGGTCGGCTCGCCGCTGCCGCTGAATGTGACGACATCCACGCGGGTCCAATCGACGCTTTTCAGGTCGTCAATGACGCGCTGCGTGGGGACGAAGACGCGCTGTTCCCGCGTGATGCGCTGAATGTGGCCAAGCTGGCAGTATATACAGTTGAAGGAACAGGTGGAGTTCTCAACGATCATATCCACGCCCAGCGAATTTCCAAAGCGCCAGGAATGCACGGGGCCGTAAACCGTGCCGGGCATGGGGAAGGTGACTGCTGGTTCAGACAACGGTGAATCCCTTCAAGGCTGGCATTTGATCGTGCGCAGCGGCGTCACGACCCACTGCATTCGCTGATCATGCGGACCAGCGGGCACAGAATCAATCACTTGCCAGTCATAAGCCAAGCCGATTGTCACGCAGGAAGCGGGAAGCCGCGACAGCAAACGGTCATAATGGCCGCCGCCCTGGCCGAGGCGATTGCCGCGCAGGTCGAAAGCGAGGCCGGGAAGTAGTAGCGCATCAATATCCTCCAGCTTCGTTATGGGGCATTCCCGTGCATCGGGTTCCGGGATTCCGCGATAACCAGGCTTCAGCGCGGCGATGTCGTGAATGAGATGAGGAACGAGCGAGACGCCATCATCGTCAACGCGTGGGAGGGAAAGCTGGTGGCCGGCGGCAATCCACGCCCGACAGAAGGGACGACAGTCGATTTCATTCCCGTGCGGATGGAACGCAAGAATGTGATGACGGCCAGGAATGGCGTTCAACTGCCCAAGTTGATCTTGAAGCTGAAGAGCCGCCTGCTCGCGGTATTCCGCAGTGATGTCCTTCAGTTGTGTTCGCATCTCCTTGCGAACAGGAGTCTTTTGCACCGCGAAGAGATCAGTCATGCCTTGGCGTCTGCCTTTGCCGCGAAGCGTTGTCCGGACCTTCTCAATCAGTTCGTTGGCGCGATAGGGTTTTTGCAGGAAGCCAGCCATTCCCTTGCCGGCAATTCGATCAACCGCCTCCTGCTCGTTGTATCCGCTCGAAAGAATCACGCAAACATCCGGGCATATACGCCGCATCTCGCGGAAGGCTTCTGCGCCGTCCATGACCGGCATGGTCATGTCCATCACGACAGCCGCGATCTCATGATACCTGCGAAGGAAAATATCCACGGCTTCCTTCCCGTCGACGGCGGAAATGGTTTTGTAGCCGAACTTCGCCAGAATGTTGCATGTGACCATGCGCACGGAGTCCTCATCATCGACAACGAGAACAAGCCCGCCATCATCGATTGGCTGGTTGGCGGGCGCAGGCGTGGTGACGGGGGCGGTATCCGGTTCCGGAGTCCAGGAGCCGAGCGAAGGCAACAGGATTCGGATCGTGGTGCCGATGCCGGGCTCGCTTTCGACCTTCACGCCGCCCTTGTGGCCGCGCACAATGCCCAGCAGTGCTGCGAGACCAAGGCCGCGGCCGGTGGCTTTGGTGGTAAAGAAGGGCTCAAAAATTTTCTGACGTTTGGCCTGATCCATTCCGCAGCCGGTATCAGAAACCTCCACGTACACGTAGTAATTTTCTTCAAGCTCTCCCTGCGACGTTGTCTCCTTCAAATAGGCGCGATCAGCGTAGACCATGCCGGTGCTTACGGTGATGGTTCCGGCACTCTCGCCGATGGCGTCGGACGCGTTGGTCACAAGATTCATGATGATCTGGCGAACCTGCGTTGGGTCCGCTTCGAGAGGAGGGAGGTTCTTGGCCAGTCGATACTGGAGAACCGCTTTCTTGGAGATGGTGATTTCCAGCAGGTGTGTCATTTCATCGACGAGGGAGTTCAGGTTGATTCGCTCAATGACGAAGCGTCCCCGGCCGGAATAAGCGAGCATCTGATTGGCAAGGTCGGCAGCCCGCTGCGCGGCGCGTTCGATCGAAGAAAGGATCGGCCGGGCGGAAGAGTTTTCCTCCAGTTCCATCATCGCGAGGCCCGCATTTCCCATGATGGCAACAAGGAGGTTGTTGAAATCGTGGGCGATCCCGCCGGCAAGAAGACCAAGGCTTTCCAGTTTGTGCGCGTCCTGAATCTTTGCCTCCAGAGCCCGGCGCTCCTCCTCCTCCCGAATACGGGGGGTGATGTTCGTAATGAAGCCGACGAGGCGATCAACCACGCCCTCTGCGTCAATAAGTACACTGCCGGAATCCTCGATGTGAAGATAGTCCCCGGATTCGCAGAGAACGCGGTAGGAAATCTTGAACGAGGAACGATTGGCGAGGGCACCACTCACGGCATCGCGGTAGCGCGCAACATCCTGCGGATGGATTTTGCTCTCCCACCAGGATCGTTTGGAGTGTTCCGCCGTCGGGGCGTAGCCGAATGTTGCTTCGAAAAAATTGCCCCAGACAATCGTGTCGGTGCGTGCATCCCAGTCGTACAGTACCTGCCCGCTTGCTTCCACGGCCGCATCGTAGCGGCGCTTCCACTGGGCAATCTCCTGCGCGTGAAGACGAAGCGCCTGCTCCGCGTTCTTGCGCAAGGTGATGTCCTGCATGACACCAAGGTCGCCGTAGGGTTGGCCCGTGGTTTCATCACGCAGCAGAACTGAACTGTCGGAAATCCACTTTTCCTCACCGCTATCAAGACGAAATCGAAAGTCGGTGCGATAGTTGACAATCTCGCCTCTTCTGAACTGATGACCGTACGTTGCGGGATCGTCCTTGGAATCGCTGTCTGCCACCTGCACTTCGAGCACACGCTGGCGAAGATAGGCGGGTGAAAAATTCTCCGGAGACACACCGAGCAATTGCCGAATGCCATCTCCGACAAAATCATATTCTTCGGTTGCATA
>JADZDZ010000034.1 GCA_020850785.1 Candidatus Sumerlaeota bacterium
GCGGTGTTGCGGGGAGCGAAGTCGTGGTTGCGGTGTCCGCCGCGTTGGTTGCCTGCTGGCCTTCTGCGGGCAGGCTCATCGCAGCCGCCAAAATGACCAAGAGCGGCAGCCACGCCCTGGCTTCGTTTACCTGAATGTTGAATCCCAACCCCTAAACCCTCTTCTTCTTGTTCTTCGCATAGTCCGCGAAAATGAACTTACCAAGGTTGTCCAGCGAGGCGTAGTAGGCCCGCCCCTTGTTCGCCCGCGTCATGGTGTCCACGAAATCCTGAAGATAGGGGTCCGTCGTGATCATGAAGGTGGTGATCGTGATCCCCTTTCGCCGGAGGTGAATCGCCTCATTTACCGTTTGGGCGACGATTTTCGGGTCCAGTCCGAAAGGATTCTTGTAGATTCTTCCGTTCTCATGGATGGCGGATGGTTTGCCATCGGTGATCATGAAAACCTGTTTGTTGATCTGCTTGCGCTTCTGCAAAATTTTCAGCGCCGCCTGCAACCCGGCGCGGGTGTTCGTATGAAATTCGCCCACCTTCACGCGCGCGATCTTGTCCACGTCCACGGGGATGGCCTCGTCGCCGAACAGCACCACGTCGATCGTGTCCTTGGGATACTTCTGCTGGATGTATTCCACCAATGCCATCGCAACCTTCTTCGCGGGAGTGATGCGATCCTCGCCGTACAGCACCATGGAGTGGCTGATGTCGATCAGGATCACCGTTGCGCAGGACGTCAGGTGCTCGCGCTGGTGGGTCTCCAGATCGTCCTCCCGCATCGTGAATTCCTCGAAGCCGCTGTTGGCCAGCGCATTGCCGATGGAACTCACAAAATTGACGTCCTGAATCGCGTCGCCGAATTCGTAGGCGCGCGTTTCCGGCAGCTTCTCCCCGCCGAAGCCCTCGCGGTTCACGGGATGGTTTCCCGCCGCATCCTTCTTCAAGTCCGAGAAAATTTCCTCGAAGGCGGAACGCTGGATTTCGCGGTCCAGCTTCGCCGTGGGGGAGAAGCGCGCCGCCGCCTCCCCTTCGCCGGGCCGGCCATTTTCCTGAAGCAGGCCCTGTTCGATCAGGTGATCGCGAAACTCCTCGAAGGACATCCCGGTCGCCTTCTCAAGGTCATGGCGGTCCCAGATTTGTTTCATTGTCCGCAGGGCCCGATCCGCTTCGCCCGACAACTGGTTCATCAGGTCCATGAATACCTGCGTCAGCTTCTTCAGGTTGATTTCCTGAAAAGTGTGCTGATCAAACTGTTCGTAGCGAAAAAGCATCTGGCAGTCCCAAGAAACCTTCTGCAAACCGTGCAGCAAGAATCGTCCTCAGCGAAAGTGAAATCCCCTGCCCGGTATTGTCCCAAAACTTGCCTGATTTTTAGGAAATCCAGATCGTCGGAAAGGACCGCGCTCCCTTGCTAGGTGCCAAAAACAAGAGGATTATCGCTGCACTTGGGGGTTTTCTTGCCATTGTTGTCATCTTCGGCCTGATCCTTCGCGGTGGGTCAAATAGTCGTACCACTGTACGCAAGGGTACGGAGGGGGGAGGCGCCACCGCCGATGCCACCGACGCACGCCCCGGTCTGAAGCGCCGGCCTGTCGGCAATGAGGCGGATGGGGTGGGCGGCAACGCTTCCACGTTGAAGGTTTTCGGCAAGGTGACCAGCGAGGAGGAACACGCCCCCATCGCGAACGCCACCCTGCTGTTCTTCAGCGATGATCGGTCCGACTATACAAATGCCACGGTGACCGTCACCACGCAGGGGGATGGCACCTACGAAATCCTCGTCCCCAAGGAAAAGATTCCCGCACGCGAAGGGGTCGTTGCGGCGAAGGCGGATGGCTATGCGTCGCAGATTGCCAAGGTGTTCAACGGGCGCGGCTCCGCGATGAAACCAATCGAGCAGAACTTCACCCTCGCGAAGGGAGCCTCCATCGCGGGGAACGTGGTTGATTTTTCCGGGAAGCCCGTCGCGGGCGCCCTCGTTGGGCGCTTTCAGGAAATTTCCCGCACGCGCCTGCGCGCCGATAATCCCAATCAGGTTTTCCCCTCCGCGCAATCCGGTGCCGACGGGACCTTCGAGTTGGCGGGACTTCCGAAGAACGTTGCGCTGTCATTGATCACGACAAAGCGCGGCTACATTCCTTCGCTGACGGAAAACATCCAGACGGGAAGTACCGGCGTGAAGATCGTCATCCGTGAAGGCGAGGCCGCGATTGAAGGCTTTGTGTATGACACCGATGGCAAGCCCCTCGCCGACATTCCCGTGAAGACAATCTTCATGCGCAAGGGGACGCGGCCCGATTTCGGCTATCCGCGCAACCCACCGAACACGAACGAACTGTACACCTACACGGACAAGGAAGGCTTCTACGAATTTCCCGCGCTGTTGTCCGGCTGGCAGGGTGTGATCGCCGGCTATGGTTCGCCCGTTTCCCGCAGCGTCGGCGATTCGGTGATGCTGGAGCCGGGCGACCTGAAAAAACTGAACCTGAAGTTCAAGCCGCCATCGGACCTCACGGGTGTTGTCGTGCAGAAAGGCTCCGGCGCTCCCATTGCCGGTGTCCGCGTTGCCAATCAACCGGAGAAGCAGGAAGTTGCATTCTTTCAGACGAAAGGGGGCGGCGTGGGGCGGCAGGAAGCGGTCACCGACGGATCAGGCCGTTTCGCGCTGAAGATGGATCGCACCGTGGAATCGGAAATGCTTCGGTTCCCTGCGGAAATTTCCTATGCGCTACCCGTCACCGTCACCGGCGTGGCGGAGGAGAAGTGGGAGCGGTATCGCCTCCCTTGGCGGCGCACCTCCGAAGACAGCAACGAGGTTCGGATCGAAATTGAAAACCTGACACCCATCACGGGCATTGTGCTGATGCCCGATGAGAAAACACCCGCCAGCGACGCGGAGGTGGGCATCCAGCAGCGCGGCAGGTTCCGCGGCGGCCCCGGCGGCCCGCCAAGCAATGCGCTGGAGGATTCCGTCAAGACGGACGCCGCAGGCAAGTTCACGCTGAAGGTTTCCGCCGGTGAACGTCATCGCGTTGTCGCGCAGAATGCGACGGGTCGCGGCACGATGGACATTGATGTTCCGAACGAAGGATTGAAGGAACCCATCACCATTTCTCTGGCCGAATATGCAACCATCGCGGGCACCGTCACCGATCCCGATGGCGCGCCGCAGGCCAATGTGACCGTGCGCGTCATACAGCGCGACGGCGGTAGTGATGGCGATGTGTTCGGTGGTGGGCCGCCCGGCGGCGGTGGGCCACGTGGCGGTGGTGGTTTCACCACAACAAGCGCCGTTACCAAGGCCGATGGCACCTACCTGATTGA
>JADZDZ010000035.1 GCA_020850785.1 Candidatus Sumerlaeota bacterium
ATCAAACGGGCTTGACGTTACGGGGCCCCACTCCCAGATCATCACTAAAGTTTCTGCAAAAACTGTTGAAAGGTGGTTTTGTCGCACGTGGCCAAGGCCGTTTTATCAGCGCTGTCTGCTTGTGCAATTGCTGCACTTCCCCTGGTCACCCCTGCTCAGCAACCATCCCCGGCAGCAGACCTGCAGATCACGAAAACCGATGGCACCGTGCTCGTTTCAGCGGGCCGAAACATCACCTACACCATCGACGTAAAGAACCTTGGACCCGCCCAGGCCGAGAACGTCGTCGTCACGGACCGGGTGCCCGAAGGGACGCGTTATGTCAGTGGCGGAAAGAACAACGAAGGGATTGTGAGCTTTCCCCTCGGCAAGATCGCCGCAGGGAAAACCGCGCGCGCATCCTTTTCCGTCGCCGTGGATCCATCGGCCACGGGAACGCTGGTTTCGACTGCCACGGTGAACTCCTCCACGGCGGATTCAAATCAGGCGAACAATTCCGGCACTGATTCAGACACGAGCATCGTGTCGGAATGCGATGCAGCCGTGACCATCTCGCTCAGCCCCGCCACCGCCGCCGCAGGCCAGAAGGTCACCTATATCGTGACCGTCACAAACGGCGGGCCTTCCGACGGCGCGAACCTGCCGCTGGAGGCAACGCTCCCGGATGGCCTCACGTTTGACAGCGCAAATGACGGCGGCACGCTCAAGGACGGCAGGATTCAGTGGACCATTGATTCACTGGCCGCAGGCGCCCGCACCCAGCGTGAATTTTCCGCCACGGTGAACGAAGGCGTTGCCGCCGGCGACCTGATGACGACTGCGGAAGCCACCTTCCCCTCCGATCCGAATGCAGAGAACAACAGCGCCGTCGCAACCGTCACCGTTCAGTAGCCTATTGCGAATCGTCCTTCGCGGGACACCACTTGATCCAATTCACAACGCCGGACAGCGGGCGAACCTCCCCCACATTCGATTTGAAATCGGAAAGCGTTTGGGCGCGCGCGAAGCGTATCGCCACGTGGTTGTAGCCCTTCTTGATGGCGCCCGCAGGCACCTCCCAGACCACGTCCCTGAACCCGCCCCCCTTCAATTCCCGCTGTTCCATGGCCACGCCGTTGATCACCAGCGCGACCGATTGTGGCGCACCACTCTTGAATTCAAATGGCATGACGTTCAGCACAACCTCACCCCCGCCATCTGATTCCATGGGAAGAAAGAGGGTGCAGGTGCGCCCTATCGACCAGCGCATCGGGTGATTTCCCTCCCAGATTTCCACATAACTCCAGCCTCCCCCCAAAAGCTCTTCCGGCAATGCGCCGATATTGAAGAGGTTGGGCTCCTTCATTCGCGACAGAAAAACGCGCGGGTCAACCTCCGGCGGATTCTGGCGAATATGCTGCATGCGAATGTACGGAAACTCGTAATTTCGCGCGGTCTTGGAATTATCAACAAGCACCACCCATGACACACTCAATTGGTCATCGGGAAGATTTGGATCGAATAGCTGCACCTGCAAATCGGGACGGCCAAAGCGCCTCAAGTAATAGGCAAGCGGCGTCGTCTCCATACCGGAGGATACGGCAACCACATCGTTCGTTGCTGCTCTGGCTGCGATGTACTGTGACGCCCCCTTCCATCCGACCTTCGCACCCACAGGATGAAAAAAGAACCAAGTGCTTGCCGGTATATACAGCAGTCCGCCCACCAAAAGCAGCGCATTTGCACCGGCGCGCATGGGGGAAAATCGCGCGATGGCGAATTCGATCCCCGCCGCAATCAACACCAACAATCCCGGCACCAGAAAGATCGTGTATCGCGGGAAAATCGTCCTGTTGATGTGCCAGTAGAAAAATGGCATCACCACGGTAATGAAGACCGTTGCGAACAGGACAACGTGCGATCGGGAGCGCAAACGAACACACGCAATGACCCCCGCCACCGTCGCCGCCACGCCCGCCAAGGCCCCGAAAACCTCCGCCACCGGAATCACTCCCACCAGCGTATGCAAAAATACGCGCGTGAACTGGCCCGGTGCAAACGCTGTGAAAGTCCACAAGAAATTCTTTGACGGGTAGATCGATGCGCGTGATTGCAGCACGATCAGGGACAACGAGAGCACCGCGCAGGACCCCAGAAAGTGGACAAGTCGTCGCCCATCCGCGCGGGAGCGGCTCCTCAGGGCGGGAATCAGCAGCGCCACAAATTCCGCCCCGATGATCGCAAGTCCCGCGTAAAGAGCATAACAGGAAAGAATCGCGCTGATGGTCAGCGCCACAAGCCAGCGGATACGCCCGCCGCGAAGCCATTCCACAAAGCACAGAAGGTTGATCGTGATAAGGAGCAGCGAAAGCGAATAGGGGCGCGCCTCCTGCGCATACATGATCAGGAACGTGTTGAAGGACGCCAGTCCCAGCGCGATCACGCCCACGCGCGGCGAAAAAAAACGCGTCGCGAGAAGATACATGAAGAAGAGGAACAGGCTTCCGGAAATCGCTGCGGGAATGCGATGCAGGAACTCCTTGTCATCGCCAAAGCGTGTGAAGAACGCCTGGGCGTAGTAACCCAGAGGGGGCTTGTCCTTGGGGATCGAGGACAGGATTTGCGACACGGGCCCTTCCACAATGCACGCGCTGTAAACCTCGTCCAGCCAGAAACTTTGCTCCCCCAGATTGATGAACCGCAGGGCGGTTCCGCACAAAAGGAACAGGCCAAGCAGCACGCGGCCCGTCCGCGTTGCCGGCAGGATGGATTGGAGCGAGGCCAGGTTCGGTAAATTCCCCCGAAAAGTGTCGCAGGCGGTGCGTTGATAAAGCGCGCCCGCGTCGTGAGAGAAGATTGCATGGCGCGGCGATGCAATCCCTTTGCGCATTCCCCATGGCTCCCCTAGCCTTTGCTTTACTGAGGCACAAAGGCCATGGCGAAGAAAACACCAGTCACGAAACCTGCGACAAAACCAAGAACGACGAAGCGGGCCGCCGCAAAGCAACCGCCGCCGCTGGAGCAGCATCACACGCCCGTGCCGTTCGCTTCCGCCAACAGGATACGCGCGGAATTCGGCGACGGCGTGTCACCTGATGAATTCAACGCGCTCCTTCATTGCACCTGCTATAATCCCCATCGGCTGCTGGGCGCTCATCGCGCAACGTGGCAGGGAAAATCCGGCATCGTCATCCGCGCATGGCACCCCGACGCGGTGCGCGTGGAAATTTTCATCGAACGCAAACGGGAGGCGCGCCAGCTTGAGCGCCTGCACCTCAACGGCCTCTTCGGCATCTTTATTCCCGATGCCACCTTCCCCATCCACTACAAGCTGAAGTATTACTTCGCCGCCGGCGACTCATGGACCACCGCGGACCCCTATCATTTCGAACCATCCGTAAGCGACCTCGACCTCTGGCTGCACGGCGAAGGGAACCACCTGCACGCTTATCGCAAGTTGGGCGCGCAGATGATCACCTTCAACGGCGTGGAGGGCGTTTCCTTCTGCGTGTGGGCCCCCTCCGCGAAGCGCGTCAGCATCATCGGCGACTTCAATCGCTGGGATGGGCGCGTGAATCCCATGCGCAGCATGGGAAGCTCCGGCATGTGGGAGTTGTTCGTGCCCGGCGTGAAGGCCGGCACCGGATACAAGTTTGAAATCCTCACGCAGGATGAACACCTGCGTTACAAGGCCGACCCCTACGCCTTCGCGTTCGACCTGCGGCCATCAACGCACTCAAAGGTTGCGGATCAAGCTATCCATCATTGGCGCGATGCGGAGTACATGGAACGGCTGCGGGAGCGGCACTACCTTTCCGAACCCATGGCCATCTACGAAGTGCATCTTGGTTCCTGGATGCGCGTTCCGGAAGAAGGCAACCGCTGGCTGAACTATCGCGAGCTCGCCACGCGCCTTGTTCCCCACGCGAAGCGCTATCACTTCACGCATATTGAACTGCTCCCCGTTTCAGAGCATCCCTTCGATGGAAGCTGGGGCTATCAGGTGACGGGCTACTACGCCCCCACGTCGCGGTTCGGCACCCCCGATGATTTCAAGTTCTTCGTCGACTACTGCCACCAGCACGGCATCGGCGTGATCCTCGACTGGGTGCCCGCCCATTTCCCGAAGGATGATTTTGCGCTCCGTTGGTTTGACGGCACCGCGCTCTATGAGCACGCCGATCCGCGCAAGGGCGAACACAAGGATTGGGGAACGCTGATCTTCAACTACGGCAGGAACGAGGTGAAGAATTTCCTGCTCTCGAACGCCCTCTACTGGCTTGATCATTTTCACATTGATGGGCTGCGTGTGGACGCAGTGGCCTCCATGTTGTACCTTGATTACAGTCGCAAGCCCGGCGAATGGGAACCGAACAAGTTCGGCGGGAACGAAAACCTCGAAGCCATCGCATTCCTGCGCCAGTTGAACGAGGTCGTTCACGCGGAGTATCCGGGACGCTTCACCGTCGCGGAGGAATCAACGGCCTTCCAGGGTGTGTCGCGTCCCACGTCGCAGGGCGGGCTCGGTTTCACCTTCAAGTGGAACATGGGATGGATGAACGACACGCTGAAGTATTTCGAGAAGGACCCCATCCATCGCCGCTTTCATCAGGATGACCTGACGTTCGCGCTGGTTTATCAGTACACGGAAAATTTCGTGCTCCCCTTCAGCCATGATGAAGTCGTGCATGGCAAGGGATCGATGCTGGCGAAAATGCCCGGCGACGAATGGCAGCAGTTCGCGAACCTTCGCCTGCTCTACAGCTACATGTACGCGCACCCCGGCAAGAAACTGCTGTTCATGGGTGCGGAATTCGCCCAGGGGTCCGAATGGAACTTCGATCGCTCCCTTGACTGGCATCAGGCGTCCCATCCCATGCACAAGGGGATCGAACGCTGCCTCGAAGCCCTTGGCCGCATCTACCGCCAGTGCCGCGAGTTCTGGATTTTTGACAACGAGCCGATCGGTTTCCGCTGGATCGACTTCAAGGATCACGACGCCTCCATCATGTCCTACGTCCGTCAGGGCCCCGAAGGCCACATCGTCTGCGTCTTCAACTTCACGCCCGTCCCGCGGCTCGGCTATCGCGTGGGCACGCCCGCCGGGGGTGACTACGAGGAAATCTACAACAGCGATGCGACGGAGTTCGGCGGCAGCGGTGTCGGCAACTACGGCCGCGTGATGGCACAGGATGTCCCTTGGCACGGATGCAAATTCTCCGCGCACGTGAACATCCCCCCGCTGGGTGCGGTCTTCTTCAGGAAGAAGGGGCTGTAACGAACGAAGGCGTCGGAGTTATTACAGCCGCGTCAGGCCGCTTCGGCGCTCTTCTTACGCTTCTTCGCGATGCGCAGGTTGATCATTTCCACCATCAGCGAGAAGGCCATCGCGAAGTAGATGTATCCCTTCGGAATGTGCTCGCCGAAACCTTCCGCCACCAGCATCACGCCAATCAGAATCAGGAACGAGAGCGCAAGAATCTTGATCGTCGGGTGATCGTGGACGAAGCGGCTGATGGGGCCCGAAAAGATCATCATCACGGCCACCGCCGCGATGACCGCCGCAATCATGATCGAAATGTGCTGCACCATGCCCACGGCGGTGATCACCGAATCGAGCGAGAACACAATGTCCAGCAGCATGATCTGCACGATGACCGCGCCAAACGACGCGGCGGCGCGCGCCTTCTTTTGTTCCTCGCTGTGGCCCGCTTCCTCGATCTTCTCGTGAATTTCGTGCGTCGATTTCGCCAGCAGGAACAGGCCGCCACCCAGCAGGATCAAATCCTTGCCGGAGAAGCCCCACTTTCCGATCTTGAAAAGTTCATTCGTCAGTCCCATCACCCAACTGATCGCCAACAGCAGCAGGATGCGCATCACCATCGCCAGTGCCAGACCCAACTGACGCGCCAGTTGCTGCTTCTCCTGCGGCAGCTTTGCCGTCAGGATCGCGATGAAGACAATGTTGTCGATGCCCAGAACGATTTCAAGAATCGCAAGCGTGAGGAATGCGATGATGTTCTGGCCGGAAAACAATTCCGACGACGTTGCAACGGAGGCAGCGGAGAGTAAATCCATGCGGTTGATTACATCCTGATCTTCTGGGTATTCACTGCGAATTTGATTTTTGTGGCTGGACGCGCTGGGCCACGCGGTTGATGCCTGCGGCCTTTATCGCGCTCATTGCCTCCAGGATCGACTGCAGGCGCGCACCGGGATCGGTGTTCACCACCACGCGGTCAATCCCTTGTTGCTGTCGCAATGTTGACAGTCCCACCTGAAGCTCGTCCAGCGAAAGCGGACGACCGTTGAGCCGCACCTGTCCATCCGCCCCGACAGTGACGGCGGGCAACTTCTCGTCGCCGGGCAGCACCGCCCCGGACAGGGACACGTCGAACTGGGACGCTCCACCCCCGCCGCCGACGGTCAGAAAGAACGCCGCAAGTGCAAGCGCCACCGCAAACAACGGAACAATGTCGAAACCGGCCCGGTGAAGAGCCGTATAGGCGTCGCGGCGGCGACGCGTCACGATTCGCCACCCAGAACTTGCAGCGCGGCGGCGCCTTCACGCGGAAACAGCGACTGCTCATAACCGGCGATGCGAAGCTGTATCATGTAGTGCGCAAGATGGGAGATGAACGCGATCACGACGCCCCACACCATCGGCACAAGGGCGCCACCAATGGCAGCTGCGAGCGCCTTTCCATCAGGCGATCCCGATCCGTGCATCGCAAACGCCCCGTGCAGTCCCACCAGCGTGCCGATCAAGCCCAGTTGCGGCGCGATGCGAACGATCAGCGCCAGCGGCGAATTCTGCTGAAGCAGCAGATCGCACTCCGATTCAGCCTCATCGCGCAGCAACGCGCCCGAATCGCTGCCGGGATTCCTGCGAAGCTGCGCGTCCACACTCCGCACGATTTCCGCGATCCTGCTGTGGTCCTCTTCCAACACCGCACGCGCCGCCGCGACGCCCGATTGATTCGCGGCCTCGCGAAGGCGATCCACGAAATCCTCCGGCGCCATCTGCGAACGCCGAAGCGACAAGATGCCCTGCACCGCGAACGCCAGTGAAAGGATCAGGCATGGCACCAGCGCCACCATCGCAACGCCGCCCGCCACGACCCATTGTTGGAAAAGGCTCTGCATGGCGTGAAGTCAACACAGCCCCCCCACGGGTAAAAGCGGGAAAAGCAACTCCGCCGTTGTTTTCCGTGCGCCTTCGTGCGAAAGAATCATCCCATGCACGCCGAGGAATTGCGACGATATCTGGCCGAGGCCACCGGCAAGCCGATTCGCCTGCGCATGAACGCCAACACCCATTCGATGATCTCTGCGCGGCGCGACGGCACCGGGCCGGGGCTCTTCATCAGCCTCAATCGCATCTTTCTGGATGCCGACCGGGAAGTGATCGAGGCGCTCCCCGGCTTCCTGACGCGTTCCACCGCGAAGGATCGTCTCATCATCCGCCGCTTCATCAATGGCAGCAGCGACCTCATCGTGGCGGTGGCCGCAGCGCAGCCCCGAAGGCGTCGAATCCCCGCAGGCAATGCGCGTGGCGAACACATCAATTTGCAACCCCGCGCGGATGACGTGAACGCCAAATACTTCAACAACTCCCTGGTTTTTCGCATCCTGTGGGGAAACAAAAAGGAAGGGACGCGGCGCCAGCGCCACATCACCTTTGGCACGTGGAACGACCGGCTGCGCGTGATCCGTATTCACCCGATTCTGGACAACCCTTCCGTCCCGCTCTTCTTTCTCGACTTCGTCATTTACCATGAAATGCTGCACATTGCGATCCCGACCGCCGTGGCGGAGAATGGGCATGCCATCCACCACAGCCGCGAGTTCCGCGAAAGGGAGCGCCTGTTCGAACATTATGCCGCCGCCGTGGGCTG